>NZ_JBXEJE010000004.1:0-23046 GCF_056820935.1 Streptomyces sp. Q2
AAGGAACGGACGCTTCCTTTGTACTCACCCTCTCGGGCTTTCCTCCGGGCTTCCCTTCGGTCTTGCGTTTCCGACTCTACCAGATCCTTTCGGACCCGATTCCCTGTCGGAAGGGATTGTCGTAATGCCTTGGCTTTCGCCTGTCGGTCTTTCGACATTCACTACGTTAACCGATCCCTCCCGCCAACTCATAATCGAGTCCGCGAGATCCGAATTCGAGCATGCGTGCATGCCGAATCGGCCCCTGTTGAGGGGAGAGTCGTAGGTAGTGGTGTGGCCGCTCCGGCTGCAGGCGATCGCCGTACCCGGTTCAGCGGCTCGGGCCACGTTACGCACCTTCGGAGGGCGAGTCAACTTCGGCGGCGCCTGGGCACGTGGGCCCGATAGGGGCTCACCGTCGGGTCGTTGGCGATCCAGAAGCGCCAGGGGTGGACGCCCCCGTCGCCGGCCACTCCGGTGCGTGGACCGTTGCTCACCTGGTCGCGGGGCGCTGGCGTCCCGGCCAGGACCCGCAGGGGTGTGTCTCCTGCCGCGCACGCGTCCGTGCCGTCCAGTGCGCGGTCCACATCCAGGGCCGTGGCCAGGCGGGCCGGGCCTTTGGCCAGTTCCTTGTCGTTACGGGCCGAGAGTCGACGTTTGCGGGCCAGCTCCGCGCCCTCGACGATCTCGCCGGCGCGGAGGAGGACGGCGCTCGACTCCCCCTCCGGACCGCACACCAGGTTCATGCAGAACCACATGCCGTAGGTGAAGTAGACGTACACATGGCCGGGCGGGCCGAACATCACGCCGTTGCGGGCCGTGCGGCCGCGATAGGCGTGGGAGCCGGGGTCGTTCTGGCCGTCGTAGGCCTCGACCTCCGTGAGACGCAGGGCGATCGGACCGTCCGGGGTGGTGCGTACGAGGATGCGGCCGAGGAGGTCGGGGGCGACGTCCAGTACGGGTCGGTCGAAGAACTCTCTGGGCAGGGGCGTACGGTCGGGGGTCGCGATCATGCCGTCCGAGGGTAGTGCAGACAGGTGGGTGCGTCGGGGTGGTCAGGGGGCCTGCGCCTTGCCAGGGTGAGAGTCCGGAACCGGGCGTGGCCGGATCGCGTTTGTATGGATCAAGGACCCGCGCGCGTGGAGCGCCGGAAGCAGGACGACGGAACCGACGGAACAGGCGGTGCCCGAGGGGCCGCCTGAAGAGGGAGAAACATGGCGTTCAAGAAGCTGCTCGCGAGCCTGGGTGCCGGCGGGGCTTCCGTGGAGACGGTGCTGACCGAGGTCAACGTCGTTCCGGGCGGTGTCGTCCAGGGCGAGGTGCGGATCCAGGGCGGGTCCGTCGATCAGCAGATCGAGGCTCTCTCGGTCGGGCTGCAGGCCAAGGTCGAGGTCGAGAGCGGCGACCAGGAGTACAAGCAGGACATCGAGTTCACGAAGCAGCGGCTCGGCGGTGCCTTCGAGCTGAAGGCGAACGCCGTGCACGTGGTGCCGTTCGGGCTGGAGATCCCGTGGGAGACGCCGATCACGATGATCGACGGTCGCGCGCTGCCCGCGATGCACATCGGGGTGACCACGGAGCTGGAGATCGCGCGCGCGGTGGACTCGGGTGACCTCGACCCGGTCAACGTGCACCCGCTGCCGGCGCAGAAGGCGATTCTGGACGCCTTCATCCAGCTGGGCTTCCGGTTCAAGAACGCGGACATGGAGCGCGGTCTCATCCGGGGTACACGGCAGAAGCTGCCGTTCTACCAGGAGATCGAGTTCCTGCCGCCGCAGCAGTACCGGGGACTGAACCAGGTGGAGTTGAGCTTCGTCGCCGACCAGAGCGCGATGGACGTCGTTCTGGAGATGGACAAGAAGCCGGGTCTGTTCAGCGAGAGCAGCGACACCTTCCGCTCGTTCCAGGTGGGTCTGCACGACTACCAGGGCACGGACTGGGTGGCGTACCTCAACCAGTGGCTGTCCGAGGTCGGCAGCAAGCGCAACTGGTTCTAGGCTCGGAAGCACTGACTCCAGAACCGATCAGGAGGTATCGAGGTGACCGAGCTCAAGCGGCGGCCGCTCCCCCATGACTTCCACCCGCCCGTCCCGTCGTTCACGGTGACGAGCGAGGACGTCGCGGAGGGTGCGACGCTCAAGGACGCTCAGGTCCAGGCGGCCGGCAACACCTCGCCGCAGCTGCGGTGGGAGGGCTTCCCGGCCGAGACCAGGAGTTTCGCCGTGACCTGCTACGACCCCGATGCTCCGACGGGCAGCGGGTTCTGGCACTGGGTCCTGTTCGACATCCCGGCCTCGGTGACCGAGTTGCCGGTGGGTGCGGGCGGCGGCAAGTTCGAAGGACTGCCGGAGGGTGCCGTACACGCGCGGAACGACTACGGAACGAAGGAGTTCGGTGGTGCCGCGCCGCCACCCGGGGACGGGCCGCACCGGTACGTCTTCACGGTGTACGCGGTGGACCAGGACAAGCTGGGTCCGGACTCGGACGCCAGCCCGGCCGTCGTGGGCTTCAACCTGCGCTTCCACACGCTGGCGCGGGCGCAGTTGATCGGTGAGTACGAGGTGCCCGCCGAAGACTGACGTTCAGGAACGTTTGCCCGCCTCTGGTCTTGGAAGTGATCAGGGGCGGGCATTTTTTATTGCGTTGTCCATCTCGGCGTGCCCGGCCAGAGTTGATCCAGCCCGCCACAGGGGTGGGCCGGTGCGCACGGGAGGTGGGCTGACATGCGGGACACGCTGGTACTGAACGCGAGCTTCGAGCCGCTGTCGACGGTGACGTTGAACCGAGCCGTCGTTCTGGTGCTTCAGGACAAGGCCGTCGTCGAGCAGTCCCACCCCGAACTGCGCATGCGCGGAGCCGCGGTCGACATACCGGCGCCCCGGGTGATCAGGCTGTGCAGGTACGTACGGGTGCCCTTCCGAAGACAAGCCCCGTGGTCGAGGCGGGGTGTCCTGGTACGTGACCGGCACCGGTGCGCGTACTGCGGCAGGCGGGCGACGACCGTGGACCACGTGGTGCCGCGGTCGCAGGGTGGTCAGGACACCTGGCTGAACACGGTGGCCTCGTGCGCGCAGGACAACCACCGCAAGGCGAACCGGACTCCGGAGGAGGCTGGCATGCCGCTGTTGCGGCTGCCGTTCGAGCCGACCCCGGCGGACGCGATGCTGCTGTCGCTGGGCCACGAGGACTTCGGGGCACTGCCGAGATGGCTGGCTCAGCCGGCGGCCTAGTCGAGGCGCCGCGCCCTTACATGGATCTGGGGCCCACCTCCGTCGGGAGGCGGGCCCCGGTCTCGTACGACGGCTGTCAGTCGATCGACGGCTTCTCGCGGCGTTCCGTGCCCGAGCCACCGCCGTTGCCGTTGCCGGAGTTGCCTCCGCCGCCCGAACCGCCGCCGAAGTTGCCGAAGTTGCCCATGGCGCCGGACAAACCCTTGAGGGCGTCGCCGATTTCGCTGGGGACGATCCAGAGCTTGTTGGCGTCGCCTTCGGCGATCTTCGGGAGCATCTGGAGGTACTGGTAGGAGAGGAGCTTCTGGTCCGGGTCACCGGCGTGGATGGCCTCGAAGACCGTACGGACGGCCTGGGCCTCGCCCTCGGCGCGCAGGGCGGCGGCCTTGGCCTCACCCTCGGCGCGCAGGATCTGGGACTGCTTCTCACCCTCGGCGGTGAGGATGGCGGCCTGGCGCGTACCTTCCGCGGTGAGGATCGCGGCGCGCTTGTCACGGTCGGCGCGCATCTGCTTCTCCATCGAGTCCTGGATGGAGGTCGGCGGCTCGATCGCCTTGAGTTCGACGCGGTTGACGCGGATGCCCCACTTGCCGGTTGCCTCGTCGAGGACGCCGCGCAGGGCCGCGTTGATCTCCTCACGGGAGGTGAGGGTCCGCTCCAGGTCCATGCCGCCGATGATGTTGCGGAGGGTGGTGACGGTGAGTTGCTCGATCGCCTGGATGTAGCTGGCGACTTCGTAGGTCGCGGCCCGGGCGTCGGTCACCTGGTAGTAGATGACGGTGTCGATGTTCACGACCAGGTTGTCCTGGGTGATCACCGGCTGGGGCGGGAACGGTACGACCTGTTCGCGCAGGTCGATGCGGTTGCGGATGGTGTCGATGAACGGAACGACGATGTTGAGGCCCGCGTTGAGTGTCCGCGTGTAGCGCCCGAAGCGCTCCACGATGGCTGCGCTCGCCTGCGGGATGACCTGGATCGTCTTGATCAGGGCGATGAAGACCAACACCACCAGGATGATCAGGACGATGATGACCGGTTCCATCGTGCTACCCGTACCCTTCTCCGCCTCGGTGCTTTCGGAAGATCTTATGTCTGTTGAAGATCTTGCTGGTCGAGTCTGTCAGACCGTCGGGTACCTCGTGGGGTGTTCGGTTCAGTTACGTCATGCCTGTGTTCTGCGAGGTCACATGACGATCGCTGTTGCACCCTCGATCTCCACGACGTCCACTTCCTCGCCCACTTCGAAGGCCTGGCCGGTGGCAAGGGATCGGGCGGACCAGACTTCTCCGGCAAGCTTGATCCGGCCGCCGGTGCCGTCGACGCGCTCCAGCACGACGGCCTGTCTGCCTTTCAACGCGTCCACACCGGTGGCGAGTTGGGGTCGCTGCGAGCCGTGCCGGGCGGCGATGGGCCGTACGACGGCGATCAGGGCGACCGATACGGCGGCGAAGACGAGTACTTGGACGGTGACGCCCCCGCCGACCGCGGCCGTGACCGCCGCGGCGGCTGCGCCCACCGCGAGCATGCCGAACTCCGGCATCGCGGTCACCACGAGCGGGATTCCGAGCGCTACCGCGCCGACGAGCCACCACACCCATGCGTCGATGTCGTTCACATGGTCATGGTAGGTCCGGGAGTACTGCCTCCGACAGAGCGCCGGAGCTGCGGAAGAGGCTTCTTACCCAGGGAGTTCGCGAAATCAGGCCATCGGGAGACCCTGTGCGGTCCAGCGCTCGCCGACCTGTTCGACGACGAGCGGCAGGCCGAAGCAGAGGGAGAGGTTGCGGGAACTGAGTTCGAGCTCCAGGGGGCCGGCGGCGAGGACCTTGCCCTGACGGATCATCAGGACGTGGGTGAAGCCGGGGGCGATCTCCTCGACGTGGTGGGTGACCATGAGCATCGAGGGGGCGATCGGGTCGCGCGCGAGGCGGCCGAGACGGCGTACGAGGTCCTCGCGGCCGCCGAGGTCGAGGCCGGCGGCGGGCTCGTCGAGGAGCAGCAGCTCGGGGTCGGTCATCAGGGCGCGGGCGATCAGGGTGCGCTTGCGCTCGCCCTCGGAGAGGGTGCCGAACTTGCGGTCCAGGTACTCGCTCATGCCGAGGCGGTCGAGGAAGGCGCGGGCCCGCTGTTCGTCGATCTCCTCGTACTCCTCCTGCCAGCCTGCGGTCATGCCGTAGGCAGCGGTGAGCACGGTCTGCAGGACGGTCTGGCGCTTGGGCAGCTTGTCGGCCATGGCGATGCCGGCCATTCCGATGCGCGGGCGCAGTTCGAAGACGTCGGTGCCGGGCCTGCCGAGGGTCTCGCCGAGGATGGTGGCGGTGCCCTGGCTGGGGTAGAGGTAGCTGGACGCGACGTTCAGGAGGGTGGTCTTGCCGGCGCCGTTCGGTCCGAGGATGACCCAGCGCTCGCCCTCCTTCACCGACCAGGAGACCTGGTCCACCAGAGCCCGGCCCTCCCGGACCACGGATACGTCCTGAAGCTCCAGAACATCGCTCATGAGCGCGTTGTCTCCCCTTGCAGTGTGGCCGGTCTCGGCTGTCGCGTTCGCCAGTGGCTCGTCCGCCGCGCCGGTGGGCGCAGCCCTCAAGGAAATCTACGCCACCGGTCGGCCGCTCCATTCCATCGGTCCGGTCCTTAGGGTGGAGGCATGCTTTCGGAACCACGCTCTGGACAGCTTGCCGCTTGGGGAAATGCCCTGTTGGCCGGACTTGTCTCGCCGGACGACGCCGTACTCGCGATCGTCGGCGAGGACGCGGTGCACCGGGTGGAGGGACTCCCCGGTGAGCCGGCGCCCGTCGGTCTCACACTCGCGCTGGGGCGGCTGCGGTCGCTCGGCGTCACGGGGCTGCGGGTCGCGCTGCCCGCGCCCGGGCACCCGCTGGGGCTGAGCGGGCCGCCGGAGTTCAACGCGCAGGCGTTGGAGGCCGGGGAGGCTGTGATCTGTCACGGCGCCGCGCTCGGGTTGGTGCCCGAGATTTCCGAGGCCGGGCCCCACGGCGATGTCCATGTCGAGGTCGTGTGGCACTGCCTGGCCGTGCGGGAGGCGCCGCCGGCCGATGTGCCGTCGCTCGGGGAGGCCGAGCGGGAGCTGGCGGAGGCGCTGCGGGATGCGACCGAGGTGCTGACGCGACTGGACGTCGCCGGGTCGGGGCCGGTGGCCGAGGCCGCGATCGACGCGTATCGGGCGCGGGCCGAACGGTGGCGGGAGGTGCTGGCGCCGGGGTATCCGCCGCGGGCGGTGCGGGTGCTGGAGCTGGCGCAGCGGGTGGCGTTGCTGGTGTCGCTGGCGTCCGAGAACGGCCACGGGGGTGCGGTGAGCTCCGGCGAGATGGCGGCGCGGTCCGAGGCGCTGCGACCGGTGGAACGGACGGCCCGGCGGGCGCAGGTGGCCGCGTACAACGCGTATGTGGAGGAGCGGGAGCGGGGCGTTCGCTGAGCGCGGCGGGTGCGTGTGCGCAGGTGACCGGCGGGGGTGCTCGGGGTTCCGGCTCTGACGTGGGACTCCCGCTGCGGCTGCCGCTCCGGCTCCGGCTCCGGCCGGTACGAAAAGGCCCCGCGAGTCGTCGTTGACTCGCGGGGCCTTTTCGTCGGCCGTGTGATGTCAGTCGTTCTCGCACTCGTTGCCGAACGTGGGGTTCAGCAGCGCGATGACGTTGACGGTGTTGCCGCAGACGTTCACCGGGACGTGGACGGGGACCTGGACCATGCCCGAGCCGACGCCCGGCGACTTGACGGCCGTGCCGTTGGCACCCGCGTCGCCGACCGCCGGCGCCCGGCGGAGGCGCCGGCGGCGCTACCGGCGACGGTGAGGGCCATAGCGGCCTTCATGGCGATGTTCATAAGAAGCGTTCCTCCTGCGATTGCGTGTCCGACCCGGCCGCGGGTCGTGCGCTGGTCAACGCGGGAGAGATCGGGAACGGCACGGAGATTCGAGGCCAACGGCCCGTTCGGATCATCCGGGCGACAAACAGACCGGCCTCCCGGGGAACCACCCCGAGAGGCCGAAGTCATGACCTGTTCGACGACTGGCGTCAGTGGTTGATGCCCAGGTTGCCGAAGGCGGGGTTCAGCACACCGATGACGTTCACGCTGTTGCCGACCGCGTTCACCGGGACGTGCACCGGGGCCTGGACGAGGTTGCCCGAGACGACGCCCGGCGAGCCCACGGCCTTGCCGTCGGCGTGCGCGCCGTCGGTGGCGGAAGCCATTCCGGCACCGGCGACGATCAGCCCGCCGGCCACCATCGTCACGGCCGCTGCCTTCTTCAGGTTCTTCACTTCTGACCCCTCCTAGCGATTGCCGCGGCAGTCGCCGCAGCACGCACTGGAGAACGGCGGAGGTCCGCAAAGGATGCGCCATCCGGGGGACATTCCCACGACGGTATGAATCTCATTCCGGAACGGAACGCTCCGTATTGCCGTGCGGAGAGCATGTCAGCCGGTCAGGCCATGGCGTACGGCCCACAGGGCGGCCTGGGTGCGGTCCGACAGGTCGAGCTTCATCAGGATGTTCGAAACGTGCGTCTTGACGGTCTTCTCGGAGAGGACCAGCGCGCGGGCGATCTCGCGGTTGGAGCGGCCGTCCGCTATCAGCGCGAGCACCTCGCGCTCCCGCTCGGTGAGCGAACCGCCCCGGCCCTGGCCGGAGTTGCTCTCCTCCTGGGACAGCAGGGCGCCCGCGACCTCGGGCTGGAGCAGGATGTGTCCGGCGTGGACGGAGCGGATGGCGCCGGCCAGGGCGTCGGGGTCGACGTCCTTGTAGACGTATCCCGCGGCCCCCGCGCGCAGGGCCGGGACGACCGTGCGCTGTTCGGTGAAGCTGGTGACGATCAGCACGCGCGCGGGGTTGTTCAGTTCGCGGAGCTTGCGCAGCGCGTCGACGCCGTCCATGCCCGGCATCTTGACGTCCATGAGGACGACGTGGGGTTTCAGTTCCTCGGCGAGGGCGACGCCTTCGGAGCCGTCGGCCGCTTCGCCCACGACCTCGATGTCGTCCTGTACTTCGAGGAACGTGCGCAGGCCCCGGCGGACCACTTGGTGGTCATCGACGAGCAGCACCTTGATTGCGTCAGCCACCGGGGACCTCCAGCTCGATCGTGGTGCCCTTGCCGGGCGCCGATTCCACGGACAGTGCGCCGCCGACCCCGCTCGCCCGATCCCGCATGGAGACCAGGCCCAGGTGGCGTCCCGCGCGGCGTATCCGCTGGGGGTCGAAGCCGCTGCCGTCGTCGGTCACCCGCAGGACGGCTCCGCCACCGCGCCGGTCCAGGGTCACGTCGACGTGCTCGGCGCCCGAGTGCCGCAGGGCGTTGTGCAGGGCCTCCTGGGCGACGCGCAGCACCGCCTCCTCCTGAGCGGCGGGCAGGGCGCGAACCCCGCGGCCGACGAAGGTCACGCGCGCGGTGTGGGCGCGGTCCAGGACGTGGATGTGGGTGCGGAGGGTCGCGACGAGACCGTCCTCGTCGAGTGCCGCGGGGCGCAGCTCGACCACTGCCGCGCGCAGTTCGTCGGCGGCCTCGGCGGCGAGGACGGCGACCTGGTGCAGCTCGCCCTTGGCGCGGGACGGGTCCCGGTCGACCAGGGCGGCGGCGGCCTGGGCGGTCAGACGCAGGGAGAACAGCTTCTGACTGACCGCGTCGTGCAGTTCGTGGGCGAGCCGGGAGCGCTCCTCGGCGATCGTGAGCTCGCGGCTGCGTTCGTAGAGGCGGGCGTTGGTGAGGGCGATCGCGGCGTGCTGGGCGAGGATCGACAGGAGCTGCTCGTCGTCCTCGGTGAAGCCGCAGCTGCCTTCCGGCTTCGGACAGTTCTTGTTGGCCAGGAACAGGGCGCCGATGACCTCGTCGCCGTCACGGATCGGCAGGCCCAGGAAGTCGGACATGTCGGGGTGGGCGGACGGCCAGCCCTCGAAGCGGGGGTCCTTGCGCACGTCGGCGAGGCGCTCGGGCCTGGCCTCGTGCAGCATCGCGGCGAGGATGCCGTGCTGGCGCGGGAGGGGGCCGATGGCCCGCCACTGCTCCTCGCTCACGCCGTCGACCACGAACTGGGCGAAGCCGCCGTGGTCGTCGGGCACGCCCAGGGCGGCGTACTGCGCGTCGAGCAGCTCACGGGCCGAGGCGACGATCGTCTTGAGGACGTCGCGCACCTCGAGATGCCTGCTCATGGCCAGCAGCGCGGTGCTGACCGCGGCGAGGCCGAACCGGGGGCCTTGACTCATGCCCTCACGGTACCGGCGGGGTGTGACAGTCCGTATCCGACCTGTGGCGGCCGCCTCCTAGGCCGCGAGACCTAGGGCGAAGGGCCTCACCGCATTGCGGCCCGCGTCCGAGGCGGCGGCCACGGCCCGGTTCCTACGTTGGGGGCACGCCCATCAGGAGGCGTCGAGGACGAGGGGACGTGTGTCATGCCGGTAGCGATCATCACGGGGGCCTCGAAGGGACTGGGGCGGGCGCTGGCCGACGCCCTGGCCGCGCGGGGCTGGGATCTGGTGCTCGACGCCAGAGGCGCCCAGGCCCTCACGGAGGCGGCGCAGGCCGTCTCCGGGCACGGGACGAGGGTGACGGCCCTCCCGGGGGACGTCACGGACGCCGGGCACCGGAGCGAGCTGGTGGCGGCGGCGTGGAAGCTCGGCGGGGTCGAACTGCTGGTGAACAACGCGAGTGCGCTGGGCGCCGAGCCGCTGGTACGGCTGGAGAACCTGCCCATAGAAGGGCTGCGGCGGGCACTGGAGGTCAATGTGGTGGCCCCGCTGGGGCTCGTCCAGGAGGCGCTGCCGCTGTTGCGGGCGTCCGAGGCGGGCACGGTCATCGCGGTCAGCTCGGACGCTGCCGCCGAGGCGTACGAGACCTGGGGAGGCTACGGGGCGTCCAAGGCCGCCCTGGACCACCTGGCGGCGGTGCTGGGAGAGGAGGAGCCGGAGCTGCGGGTCTGGGCGGTCGACCCCGGCGACATGGCGACGGACCTGTACGCGTCCGCCGTACCGCAGGACAGGGATCCGCGGCCGGAGCCGGCAGGAGTGGTCCCGGCGTTCCTGCGGCTGCTGGAGGAGCGGCCCGCGAGCGGGCGCTACACGGCTCCCGCTCTGCTGGAGGAGCGATGACGCTGGCGGTGCATGTTCCGAAGGAGCTGTCGGCACGTGTGCCGGCGGAGCAACGGGGGCCCGGGCTCGACCGGGACGCCGTACGACTGCTCGTGTCACGCGGGACCGAGGTGTCGCACCACGCGTTCGGGGAACTCCCCCGGTTGCTGCGGGCCGGGGACCTGCTCGTCGTGAACACCTCGCCCACGCTGGCGGCGGCCGTCGACGGGCGGATCGGGCACGCGCGTGTGGTGGTGCACTTCTCGACCCTCGGGGACGACCGACGGTGGGCCGTGGAGCTGCGGGATCCCGACGAGAAGGGAACCACGCGTGCGCGTGCGGGCGGGCCGGCGGGGACGCGGGTGCGGCTGCCCGGGGGTGGGCGGCTGGTCGTGGAAGAGCCGCTGAGTACACACGGTGGGCGGTTGTGGTGGGCGCGAGCGTCGGGGGCGGACATCCTCGGCGTGCTGCGGGAGCACGGGCGGCCCATCCGTTACTCCTATACGGAGCGGGACCAGCCGTTGTCCGTCTACCAGACGGTGTTCGCGCTGCCGTCGCCCGACGGGTCGGGCAGTGCGGAGATGCCGAGTGCGGCGCGGCCCTTCACCGCGCGGCTGGTGGCGGAGCTGGTGAGCCGGGGGGTGCAGTTCGCGCCGGTCACCTTGCACACCGGGGTGGCGTCGGCGGAGGCGCACGAGCCGCCGTATCCGGAGCGGTTCGCGGTGCCCGAGGCGTCGGCGCGGCTGATCAACGCCGTGAAGGCGGGCGACGGCAGGGTCGTGGCGGTGGGGACCACCGCCGTGCGGGCCGTGGAGTCGGCGGCGGGGCCGGACGGGGTCGTACGCGCGCGTGAAGGGTGGACCGATCTCGTGGTGACCCCGGAGCGCGGGGTGCGGGTGGTGGACGGGCTGCTGACCGGGCTGCACGAGCCGGAGGCCTCGCATGTGCTGATGCTGGAGGCGGTCGCCGGGCGGGCTGCGGTCGACCGCAGTTACGAGGAGGCGCTGCGCGGGCTCTACCTGTGGCACGAGTTCGGGGACGTGCACCTCATCCTGTCCGGGGAGGAGCCTCACGCAGAGCGTTGCGCCAGCAACTCTTGGTGAGACTGCCCCCTCCCCGATGTGAGCCCGCACATAGGGCGCAGATCACGTACTAACAGAAATAGGAGACAAACCCCTCCGTCGTGAACGGGGCAGACGTTCTGGTCTGTCCCGTTTTGCCCTTCCCTGATCCACTACCCGGCTTCGTACGTCACACCTTTGCCTGGGCATTTTGCGGCCGCTAAGAATGGCAACCGTCGCTCAGCGCCGTGGGTTCAGCCCGCGGCGTTTGTGCCGGAAGCACCCCGTCCTCACCGGACGTCGAGCGACCTCCGCGCTACTCGAAGAGGTCCCACGCATGCTCAAGAACATCAAGACTCGAAGTCGTGCCCTGACCCGGACGCACCGGATCGCCATCGCCGGTGTCGCCACCCTCGGTGCCGCGGCCGTGGCCTTCACCGCGGTTCCGAGCGGGCACACGACCACCTCCGAGGCGGCGGCCGTCTCGGTTCCGGTGGCCTACAAGTCCGAGCAGCTCAAGGGCCTCAAGTCGAATGTCACCGAGCAGCTCGCCGGTGACAGCCTGCAGAGCCAGGCCGCCGCGGCGAAGAAGAAGGCCGACGCGGCAGCCAAGGCCAAGGCCGACGCGGCAGCCAAGGTCAAGGCGGACGCGGCCGCGAAGAAGAAGGCCGCCGCCGCAGCCGCCGCCAAGAAGAAGGCCGAGCAGGCGCGCAAGGCGAAGGAGGCCGCGAGCCGGTCCACCCAGCGCGTCAAGTTCAAGACCGTCGCCGCCAAGAAGTACGCCAACAACCTCGACGGCTGGATCAGGGAATCCCTGGACATCATGAAGTCCAAGGGCATCCCGGGCTCGTACAGCGGCCTGCACCGGAACATCATCCGGGAGTCCTCCGGCAACCCGAACGCGATCAACAACTGGGACATCAACGCCATCAACGGCATCCCGTCGAAGGGCCTGCTCCAGGTCATCCCGCCGACCTTCCAGGCCTACCACGTCCCGGGCACGTCCTGGAACATCTACGACCCGGTCGCCAACATCACCGCCGCCTGCAACTACGCGGCCGACAAGTACGGCTCCATGGACAACGTCGACAGCGCGTACTGAGGTCGCGCGGACCTCTTCTACGCCGAAGGGCGGCACCCTCACCGGGGTGCCGCCCTTCACCGTCGTACGACAGTGATCACTTGCGCATGACCTCGGGCTCGTGGCGGCGCAGGAAGCGGGCCACGAAGAAGCCGCAGATCACGCCGAGGACGATCAGGGCGGCCATGTCCATGCCCCAGGCGCCGACGGTGTGCTCCCACAGCGGGTCGGTGTCACCGCCCTCCTTGGGCGGGCTGATCTTGTTGAAGTCCAGCGTGGCGCCCGCGGCGGCGACCGCCCAGCGGGACGGCATCAGGTACGAGAACTCGTTGACGCCGACCGCGCCGTTCAGGGTGAACAGGCAGCCGGTGAACACGACCTGGATGATCGCGAACATGACCAGCAGCGGCATGGTCTTCTCGGCCGTCTTCACCAGCGAGGAGATGACCAGGCCGAACATCATCGAGGCGAAGCCCAGCGCCATGATCGGGATGGAGAGTTCGATCATGGTGGAGCTGCCGAGGACCAGACCCTGCTCGGGGATCTCCCGGCTGGCGAACCCGATGACGCCGACCAGCAGGCCCTGGAACACGGTGATCAGGCCGAGCACGAACACCTTGGACATCAGGTACGCCGAGCGGGACAGGCCGGTGGCGCGCTCCCGCTCGTAGATGACCCGTTCCTTGATCAGCTCACGGACGGAGTTCGCGGCGCCGGCGAAGCAGGCGCCGACCGCGAGGATCAGCAGGACCGTGGTGGCCGTGCCGTTCGGGATGATCCGTCCGGTCTTCGGGTTGGCCGGGTTGGGCAGCAGGCTGTTGCCCGAGTCGATGAGCAGGCTCACCGCGCCCAGGACCGCCGGCAGGATCACCATCAGCGCCAGGAAGCCCTTGTCGGAGGCGATCACCGAGGTGTAGCGACGCACCAGAGTGACGAACTGGGACATCCAGCCCTGCGGCTTCGGCGGCCTCATCGCCTGCATCGGCGGCATCTGTACGGACTGCGGCGCTACGGCGTCGATGTCCGCGGCGTACATCTGGTAGTGCTGCGAGCCTTTCCAGCGTCCGGCCCAGTCGTAGTCGCGGTAGTTCTCGAAGGCGGAGAAGACGTCGGCCCAGGTGTCGTAGCCGAAGAAGTTCAGCGCCTCCTCCGGCGGACCGAAGTAGGCGACGCTGCCGCCGGGCGCCATCACGAGCAGTTTGTCGCAGATCGCCAGTTCGGCCACGGAGTGCGTGACGACGAGGACCGTACGGCCGTCGTCGGCGAGGCCGCGCAGCAGCTGCATGACGTCGCGGTCCATGCCCGGGTCCAGGCCGGAGGTCGGCTCGTCCAGGAAGATCAGCGACGGCTTGGTCAGCAGCTCCAGGGCCACCGAGACGCGCTTGCGCTGGCCACCGGAGAGGGAGGTGACCTTCTTCTCCTTGTGGATGTCCAGCTTGAGCTCGCGCAGCACCTCGCCGATCCGGGCGTCGCGCTCGGCGGCCGTGGTGTCGGCCGGGAAGCGCAGCTTGGCCGCGTACTTGAGGGCCTTCTTGACGGTCAGTTCCTTGTGCAGGATGTCGTCCTGCGGGACCAGACCGATGCGCTGGCGCAGCTCGGCGAACTGCTTGTACAGGTTCCGGTTGTCGTAGAGGACGTCACCCTGGTTGGCCGGGCGGTAGCCCGTGAGCGCCTTCAGAAGCGTCGACTTGCCGGAGCCGGAGGGGCCGATGACCGCGATCAGCGACTTCTCCGGGACGCCGAAGGAGACGTCCTTGAGGATCTGCTTGCCGCCGTCGACCGTGACGGTCAGGTGGCGGGCCGAGAAGGAGACCTCACCGGTGTCGACGAACTCCTCGAGACGGTCCCCGACCAGGCGGAACGTGGAGTGGCCGACGCCGACGATGTCGTTCGGGCCCAGCAGCTGGGTGCCACCCTTGGCGATCGGCTGACCGTTGACGTACGTGCCGTTGTGCGAGCCCAGGTCGCGGATCTCGAAGCGGCCGTCGGGCGTCGCGTGGAACTCCGCGTGGTTGCGGGAGACCTGGAGGTCGGAGACGACCAGGTCGTTCTCCAGGGCGCGGCCGATGCGCATGACGCGGCCGAGCGAGAACTGGTGGAACGTGGTCGGGCTGCGGTCGCCGTAGACCGGCGGCGCCCCCGCGCCACCACCGGGTGCCTTCTGCGCGTAGTTGTCCGCCGGGCCCTGCTGCGGCGGGACGTGCGGCGCGGCCTGCTGCGGCTGCTGCCAGCCGGACTGCGGGGCCTCCTGCTGCGGCGGGGCCTGCTGCGCCCAGCCGGCGCCCGCGCCCTGAGCCGCGTACGGCTGCTGCTCGGGCTGCGCCTGCGGCGAAGCCACGGCGGCCGCGGCACCGGACAGGTTGAGCAGCGGTCCGTCGGTCGCGTTGCCCAGGTGCACGGCCGAACCGGGACCGATCTCCAACTGGTGTATCCGCTGCCCCCCCACGAACGTGCCGTTGGTGCTGCCGTGGTCGTCGATGACCCAACTGCGGCCGTTCCAGCTGATCGTGGCGTGCCGCCACGACACTCTCGCGTCGTCGAGCACGACGTCCCCCTGCGGATCACGTCCGAGGGTGTATGGCCTGGACGGGTCGAGCGTCCAGGTCCGTCCATTCAATTCCAGTACGAGTTCCGGCACTCCATGCCCCACTGAGTAGTCCCCCGATGTACCCCCATCACAGGGAGTCTAGGGATGTCGAACATCGTCGGGAACTATTTCAGGCTCGGCCCCCTGACCGAAAGTCGGGCCTTGTGTAGAAGGCATAACGCCCGCTTCGGCTGTTTCCGTTGACGGGGTTGAAACCGGACCGGAGAGTGGTAATCCACGCGAGGGGGACACGCGCGGCGAGCGGGCCGTGCCGCGGATCGGGGGGTCTGCCATGAGTGCGTCCAGGAGCGTCGAGACCACGAAGCCCGGCACGAGGCTGCCCTGGGGCGACATCCTTCTGTCCGCGATCGCTTCTGTGAGCTGGGCGTTGATCGGGATGGCCGGCACGGCGGCGCTCGGCCTGCATCTGCTCGAAGCCGATACGGCGGGCTCGCTCGGGCCGATGACCGCGGCGGTGGTGGCTCTTGGGGCGGGTGGTTCTGTCACACCCTCCGGCGATGTGTCCGCGTTCGGCCTGACGGGCGCGGAGGCGGCGACCGCCGTCGAGATCACGCCACTGGGTGTGAGCCTGGTCGGTGCGCTGCTGCTGTCCTGGTTCTTCCTACGGTCCCTGCGCGCGGCCGGAGTTGTGATCGCACCCTCCGAACTCCTCGCGCGCGCGGGCACGGTGGTGGCCCTGTTCGTTGCCATGCTCGGCGGGCTGGCCTGGGCGGGACACGATGTCATCACGATCGACGGGAGCGCACTGGGGCTCGACGACCTGCCGGGCGGGGGCGGTGGCATCGAGATTCCCGGGGTGGGCGACATCGGGGACATCGGTGGGCTGCTGCCCGACCAGATCGGCGACCTCGTCGACGCGAAGGCGGCGGTCGGGTTCACCGTCGACACCGCGCCGACGCTGCTCGGCGGGCTCGGCTGGTCGGCCGGCATCCTGCTGATCGCCCTGCTGGCCTCGCGCCGAACCCCGCTTCCGCGCGGCTGGGAGGCCGTGCACCGAGTCGTACGGCCGGCCGCGTCCGCCCTGGTCACGGTCCTGCTGGTGGCGGTGGCGGCCGGGTTCGCGGCGGCGGGGTACGCGGCGATCGGCGACGACCATCCGAAGCGGATCGCGGGGGCGGCGCTGCTCGGGGCGCCGAACGGGGTGTGGCTGGGCATCCCGATCGGCCTGTTCGTGCCGTGGGACGGCCGGGCGACCGGCGAACTGACCCGCCTGCTGCCGGACCCCCTGGACGACCTCCTGGGCAGCGGCTCCGACGAGTCGGTCACGCTGGGACGCCTGGCGGAACTGGACGGGCGGGTGTGGCTGCTGGGGGTCGCGGCGGCACTGATGATGCTGCTGGCGGGGGTGCTCACAGCGGTGCGGACGCCGGTGGGGGTGGGTGTCGGGGGTGCCGGTGCCGGTGCCGGTGCGGCGAGGGCTGCGGGTTCGGCGGGGGGTGCGGGTGCAGTTTCTGCGGGTCCGGGTGGAGCGCCGCCTGCGGGTTCGGAATGGGCCTCGTCCGCGGGCGCGGTGCGGGCTGAGGGTTCGGGGGGAGCGTCGTCTGCAGGTTCGGGATGGGCCTCGTCCGCGGGCGCGGTGCGGGCTGAGGGTTCGGGATGGGCGGGGGCCGCGGGTTCGGCCGATGTACGAGATCCCGGTGCCCTCCGTTTCGCCGGGCGGTGTGCGCTGCGGCTGGGGATCGCCACGGCGCTGACCTTGCCGTTGCTGGCCTGGTTGACGCAGGTTTCCGTGGACGCCTCGCTGTCCGTGCTCGGATTCGACGCGTTCGGGGCGGGAGTCGACCTGCGCGGGCAGCTCGGCATGGCCCTGCTGCTGGGCGCCTTGTGGGGCGCGGGCGCTGGGGCCGCCGGCGCGCTGCTCGCCCACGCGACCGGGGCGGCGGGGCAACGGGCGACGCCGTTGGCACTGGGTGACGGGCGATGGGAGCCAGGGGCGGGGGGCGCCGGAGGCGCCGGGCATCCTCCGACGGGTGGGGTTGCCGGGTCTGGCCCGTACGAGCCGGAAGGCCCGTACGCCGGTGAGCCGGAAGGGCCGCATTCCGACGAGTCCGGGCCGTACGCCCCCAGCTCGCCCTACCGGCCGCCGAACCCGGCGACGAATCCGTATCTGCGGGTGCCGGACGAGTTGAGGGAACCGGAGGACGCCCGGCCGACCGACGAGCCGCGTCCGGCCGGGGGTCCGCCGTCGCCCGGCCCCGAGCCGCATCAGGCCGGGGGTCCACGGCCGTCCGCCGACGAGCCGCGCCGGGCCGGGGGGCCACCATCGCCCCGCGACGAGCCGCGCCGGGCCGGGGGCCCGCGATCACCCGGCGGCGAGCCGCATCAGGCCGGGGGTCCACGGCCGTCCGCCGACGAGCCGCGCCGGGCCGGGGGGCCACCATCGCCCCGCGACGAGCCGCGCCGGGCCGGGGGCCCGCGATCACCCGGCGGCGAGCCGCATCAGGCCGGGGGTCCACGGCCGTCCGCCGACGAGCCGCGCCGGGCCGGGGGGCCACCATCGCCCCGCGACGAGCCGCGCCGGGCCGGGGGCCCGCGATCACCCGGCGGCGAGCCGCATCAGGCCGGGGGTCCACGGCCGTCCGGCGACGAGCCGCGCCGGGCCGGGGGGCCACCATCGCCCCGCGACGAGCCGCGCCGGGCCGGGGGCCCGCGATCACCCGGCGGCGAGCCGCATCGGGCCGAGGGGCCGTCGTCCCGCGACGACGTGTACGGCGCCCCCACGGTCGCCCGGCCGATCGAGCCGCCCCCGCGGTGGCCCCGGAAGCCGCCCGGGCCGCGATCCGGGGAGCGGCCGCCCCCGTCACCTCCCCCACCTCCTCCTCCGCCGCCAGGAAGGCCTGAGGGGCGACAGTGATCCGTCCCCGTGGAGCGGCGTGCGGAGCCGTGTGCAGCGAAGACGTGGCCGGCGCGCAAGGCCGGCGCCACCCGCCCGTCACCCAGTGTTCCGTGTCCGTCAGGCGGACCTCGGGCGCGGAAGGCACTGCGTGCCGGATACGGTGGGAACACCATGAGCGCTTCGCAGACCTCGTCCTCTGACGTCCCCACCCTTCTCGTCAAGATCTTCGGGAAGGACAGGCCGGGCATCACGGCCGGACTCTTCGACACCCTTGCCGCCTACTCCGTCGACGTGGTCGACATCGAGCAGGTCGTCACCCGTGGCCGCATGGTGCTGTGCGCGCTGGTGACCGCGCCGCCCAGCGGGCTGGAGGGAGATCTGCGGGCCACCGTCCACAGCTGGGCCGAGTCGATCAAGATGCAGGCCGAGATCATCTCCGGCCTCGGCGACAACCGTCCGCGCGGCCTGGGGCGCTCCCTGGTCACCGTGCTCGGACATCCGCTGACGGCGGAGGCGACGGCGGCGGTCGCCGCGAGGATCACGAAGGTCGGCGGCAACATCGACCGTATCTTCCGGCTCGCCAAGTATCCGGTGACGGCGGTGGAGTTCGCGGTGTCCGGCGTGGAGACCGGGCCGCTGCGGACCGCCCTGATGACGGACGCGGCGGCGCTCGGCGTCGATGTCGCGGTCGTCGCGGCCGGACTGCACCGCCGCGCCCAGCGTCTGGTCGTCATGGACGTGGACTCGACGCTCATCCAGGACGAGGTCATCGAGCTCTTCGCCGCGCACGCCGGCTGCGAGGACGAGGTCGCCGAGGTGACGGCGGCCGCGATGCGCGGCGAGCTGGACTTCGAGCAGTCCCTGCACGCGCGCGTGGCGCTCCTCGAGGGACTGGACGCCTCGGTGGTGGACAAGGTGCGCAGCGAGGTACGGCTGACGCCGGGCGCGCGCACCCTGATCCGCACGCTGAAGCGGCTCGGTTACCAAGTGGGCGTCGTGTCGGGTGGATTCACGCAGGTCACCGACGATCTGAAGGAACGGCTCGGGCTCGACTTCGCCCAGGCAAACACGCTGGAGATCGTCGACGGGAAGCTGACGGGCAAGGTCACCGGCGAGATCGTGGACCGGGCCGGCAAGGCGCGGCTGCTGCGCCGGTTCGCCGCGGAGGCGGGCGTACCGCTGGCGCAGACCGTGGCGATCGGCGACGGCGCCAATGACCTGGACATGCTCAACGCGGCGGGTCTCGGGGTCGCCTTCAACGCCAAGCCTGTGGTGCGCCAGGCCGCGCACACCGCGGTGAACGTGCCGTTCCTGGACACGGTGCTGTACCTGCTCGGTGTCACCCGCGAAGAGGTCGAGGCGGCGGACACGCACGACAAGGACTGAGCCCGCCGCGACGGCGGGGGCGTCCGCGCGGACGGCGGTGAAAGGCCCGGTACCACCGCGGTACCGGGCCTTTCCGGGCGAAGACGCAGGTCAGTCGGAGGGCGCCCAGTAGTCGGCCAACGTGGCCGCACCGGGCTCCAGGGACTTCCAGGTGCCCTCGAAGGACAGTACGGCGAAGGCGGCGGCCGGGAAGCCACGGCTGTTCATCCGCTCGCGGGCGTCGCTCTCGTCCGCGCCGGCCAGGATGTCGGCGAGGCCCTGGATGCCGGGGTTGTGGCCGATGAGCACGACGTTCTGCGCGTCGTCGGGTGTCTCGTTCAGCAGGGCGATCAGCTCGCCGGGCGAGGCTTCGTAGACCCGCTCCTCGTAGACCGTCTTGGGTCGGTGGGGAAGCTCGTGGACGGCGAGCTTCCACGTCTCGCGGGTCCGGGTCGCGGTGGAGCACAGGGCCAGGTCGAAGGGGATGCCGGAGTCGGCCAGCTTGCGTCCGGCGACTGCGGCGTCCGTGCGGCCCCGCTCAGCGAGCGGCCGCTCGTGATCGGTCACCTGTGGCCAGTCGGCTTTCGCATGCCGGAAGAGGACAATCCTGCGGGGTTCTGCGACGCTCATGGGATCCAGCTTCGCACGAAACAGGCCATGTGGCGCAGGGAGTTGACCGGCGTCTCCGGCCGTGCTCAGCGGGCTATCAGCTGCTGTACGCGCTCGACGAGGTGACTCACGGCGGGGTCGCCGGACGCCGCGTGGGCGTCCGTCGGGTTCAGGATCAGCGCCAGGAGCACGAGGAAGGCGAGTGTCGGCAGCGCGAGGGCCCACCAGGGCAGCCGGATGTCGACGCCACCCCGGGATGCCGGGTGGGTCCGGGTGTGCGTAGGAGCCGGCATGGGTGCCTCCGCCGTCTTCGAGTGGTCCGTGCCCGCCTCTCGCGGTCACATCTCGAAGCTACGGACTCTCCGGCCTTCGTCCCATCCGGTGATCCACCCAGTTGACCCTGACACTCGCCCCCTAGGGGACAGGGGGGTTAGCCCCACCCTCGGCCCGCCGGACGAGCGCGCGGGGCACGGCTCACGGCGAGGCGATCGTCGCGATGATGGCGATGATCACGAAGATGGCGAAGAACGAGCCGAAGACGAGGAGCATCTTCTTCTGGCCGTTCTGGGGGTTCGGATCGAGCACTGGCATAGGGCAAGTCTCGCACCCGTCGCCCGCCACGACTCCTCGGGGGTGCGCGCTCCCGCACGGATCAGCGCGCCGCCTCGTCCTCCACCGTGCGGTCACGCCCCGCCAGGACGCCCACCAGCATCTGCGGGATCATCAGGCCGGCCATGAGGGCGATCGGCAGGCCCCAGCCACCGCTGTGCTGGTACAGCACGCCGACCAGGAGCGGTCCCGGGATCGAGATCAGATAGCCGGTGCTCTGCGCGAAGGCCGACAGCTGGGCGACGCCCGCGCCGGTCCTGGCCCGCATCCCGACCAGTGTGAGAGCCAGCGGGAAGGCACAGTTGGAGACACCGAGCAGGACGGCCCAGGCCCAGGCGCCGTCGGCCGGCGCGAAGTACAGGCCGGCGTATCCGGCGAGGCCGCAGACGCCGAGGGCGATCACGATCGGGCCCTGGTGCGGCAGCCGGGTGGCGATCCGCGGGATGACGAAGGCCAGCGGCACGCCCATCACCATCGTGACGGCGAGCAGCAGCCCTGCCGTGCCCGCGGACACGCCCGCGTCCCGGAAGATCTGTGCCATCCAGCCCATGGTGATGTAGGCGGCGGTGGCCTGGAGCCCGAAGAAGACGGCGAGCGCCCAGGCGGTACGGCTGCGGGTGATCCGCAGCGGGGCCTGCCCGCGCGCGGGGCCCGACTCGGCCGGCGCGGGGCCCCGGTCCCGGTCCCGGTCCCGTACGAGCGGGACCCACGGGAGCACGGCCGCCGCCGCCAGGATCGCCCACACGGCGAGTCCGGACTGCCAGCTCCCCCCGAGCGCCCGCGTCATCGGCACGGTCACCGCGGCTGCGGCCGAGGTGCCGAGGGCGAGGGCCATCGAGTAGAGGCCGGTCATGGAACCGACCCGGTCGGGGAACCAGCGCTTGACGATGACCGGCATCAGGACGTTGCTGACCGCGATGCCCATCAGGGCGAGGGCGCTGCCCGTCAGGAATCCGGCCGTACCGACCGTCTCGCCCGCGTAGGGCCGTATGAGCAGGCCCGCGGCGATGGCCGCCATGCCCGCGCACACCACCGCGCCCGGTCCGAAGCGGCGGGCGAGCCTGGGGGCCATGACGCCGAAGACGGCGAAACAGAGCGGGGGCACGGAGGTGAGCAGTCCGGCCGCGCTGCCGCTCATGCCGAGACCGTCGCGGACCTCTTCGAGGAGGGCTCCCAGGCTGGTGATGGCGGGGCGGAGGTTGAGGGCCGACAGCACGATGCCGACGACGACCAGGCGCGTCGCCCACGCGCGCGTGAGGGCTCCTGTGGGGCCCGCGGCCTCCTGGGGGTCGGTACTGCTCGAACTGTGTACGGTCGCGGACTTCGTCGTCCGGGTTTCCTCACTCGCCATGAGGCCCATCATAGAATCATGGGATGATTGGTTGTCCATCCCCGGGCCGTTCGCTCCGGCCCCGTCCGTGCGAAGGTGTGCCATGCCCCTGAGCCATCCCCGCCGGTCGGCACTGTCCGAGCAGGTCATCGCCGCTCTACGCAACCAGATCGCCTCCGGCGAGTGGCCGGTCGGCGCCCGGATCCCCACCGAGCCCGAGCTGGTCGAGCAGCTCGGCGTCGCCCGCAACACCGTCCGCGAGGCCGTCCGCGCGCTCGCGCACAACGGTCTGCTGGACATCCGTCAGGGCTCCGGCACGTACGTCGTGGCGACGAGTGAGCTGGCCGGCGTGATGCACCGCCGTTTCGCCGACGCCGACCCCCGGCACATCGCCGAGCTGCGTTCCACGCTGGAGTCGTCCGCCGCCAGGCTGGCCGCCGAGCGGCGCACGGAGAAGGACCTCAAGCAGCTGGACGCGCTCCTCGTGCGACGCGAGGAGGCGTGGGAGTCGGGCGACACCGAGGCGTTCGTGACGGCGGACGCGACCTTCCACCTGGCGGTGGTGGCCGCCTCCCACAACGACGTGATGACGGCGATGTACGCCGACCTGGGCGAGGTGCTGCGGGACTGGCTGCGCGAGGACGTCGGCGAGGAGCTGACGCCGGAGACGCACATGGACCACGCGCGGCTGGTCGACGCGATCCGCACGGGCGACGCGGCGGCCGCCGCCCGGGAGGCCGCGAGCTATCCGTTCCTGTGCCGCCCCGGCCGGTTCAGCGCTCCTTCCGGTGGCTGACCCACACCGAGCGGACCTCCTTCCAGCAGCGGCCGGTCAGGCGCACGGTCTGCGCGGGCCCGGCCTCGACCGAGGCGCCGTCGGTGTCGACGTCCCACCAGCGCTCGCACTCGATGTGCAGGCTGACGCGATCGGGCTGCGGATACGGGTTGTGGCAGTACGCGATCACATGGGAGCCGCTCACCCTGCTGCGGCACGCGGCACCGAACGGCTCCGGTGAGGCGGCCTCCACGCGCGCGTGCGACATCGCGTCGTACGACACGAACAGCACGAGACAGACGGCTACGGTCGCTGAGGCCAGGCTGCGGGACAGGCGCACAAGGGGACCTCCTCGGCCGTGCCGGGCAGGGGAGCGTGTGGTGAACGCGTACTCCAGAGTGCCCAGTTGCCGGTCCTGCCCGCCCGGCCGGGTAGGCCGAACGAGTGAGGGGTGGGGGGGCCGGGGGGCGGAGAGACCCGCGCCCCACC
>NZ_JBXEJE010000004.1:23132-122805 GCF_056820935.1 Streptomyces sp. Q2
GGGGTGAGGGCCCTTGTCCGAATGGACGCGGGCCCTCACCCCTCAGCCGAGTCGCAGCGGCGGCGTCAAGCACCGATGGCGTGCAGACCGCCGTCCACGTGGATGATCTCGCCCGTGGTCTTCGGGAACCAGTCGCTCAGCAGGGCGACAACGCCCTTGCCGGCCGGCTCCGGGTCCTTGAGGTCCCACTCCAGGGGGGCGCGGGTGTCCCAGACGGAGGCCAGCTCGGCGAAGCCCGGGATGGACTTGGCGGCCATGGAACCGATCGGCCCGGCCGAGATGAGGTTGCAGCGGATGTTCTGCTTGCCCAGGTCACGCGCCATGTAGCGGCTGGTGGCCTCCAGCGCGGCCTTGGCCGGGCCCATCCAGTCGTACTGCGGCCAGGCGTACTGCGCGTCGAAGGTCAGGCCGACGACCGAGCCGCCGTTCTGCATCAGCGGCAGGCAGGCCATGGTCAGCGACTTCAGGGAGAACGCCGAGACGTGCATGGCCGTGGCCACGGACTCGAACGGCGTGTTGAGGAAGTTGCCGCCGAGGGCGTCCTGCGGCGCGAAGCCGATGGAGTGCACGACGCCGTCCAGGCCGCCCAGCTCCTCGCCGACCAGGTCGGCCAGGCGCCCGAGGTGCTCGTCGTTGCTGACGTCGAGCTCGATGACCTTGGTGGGCTTGGGGAGCTTCCTGGCGATGCGCTCGGTCAGCGTGGGACGCGGGAACGCGGTCAGGATGATCTCCGCGCCCTGCTCCTGGGCCAGCTTCGCGGTGTGGAAGGCGATGGAGGACTCCATCAGCACACCGGTGATCAGGACGCGCTTGCCCTCGAGAATTCCGCTCATGGTGTTCAGTGACCCATTCCCAGTCCGCCGTCAACGGGAATGACGGCTCCAGTGATGTACGAGGCGTCGTCCGAGGCGAGGAACCGCACCGTCGCGGCGATCTCCTCGGGCTGCGCGTACCGGCCGAGCGGCACCTGCTTCACGATCCCCTCGCGCTGCTCGTCGGTGAGCGCCTTGGTCATGTCGGTGTCGACGAAGCCCGGCGCGACGACGTTGAAGGTGAGGTTGCGCGAGCCCAGCTCACGGGCGAGCGAGCGCGCGAAGCCCACCAGGGCGGCCTTGGAGGCGGCGTAGTTCGCCTGGCCGGGGCCGCCGTACAGACCCACGACCGACGAGATCAGCACGACGCGGCCCTTCTTGGCGCGCAGCATGCCGCGGTTGGCACGCTTGACGACCCGGAAGGTACCCGTGAGGTTCGTGTCGATGACCGAGGTGAAGTCCTCCTCGGACATGCGCATCAGGAGCTGGTCCTTGGTGATGCCGGCGTTGGCGATCAGCACCTCGACCGGGCCGTGCTCGGCCTCGATCTCCTTGTAGGCCTGCTCCACCTGCTCGGTGTCGGTGATGTCGCACTTGACGGCCAGGAAGCCGGCCGGCGGCTCGCCCGAGCGGTACGTGATGGCAACCTTGTCACCGGCGTCGGCGAATGCGCGGGCGATGGCGAGGCCGATGCCCCGGTTGCCTCCGGTGACGAGAACCGAGCGGCTCAACGGATCACCCTTTCGATAGCGGTCTGGCACACCCGCCCGAACACCTGGATGACAGGCGGCTTCCTCAAAAACCTATCGGTCCGGGCCCGTGCGCGGACAATCGGGCATCCACAGTGGCTTACGGGACTCCCTGTCGGGTCCCTACAGAAAGATGCGGAACTCCGCCGGAAACGTATGGTCCGCGGACCCGCCCCCGCGACATGATCGGAGCCGACAGGTCACGACTCCAGGGAGATGCCCGTGCCCCATACGATCGACGAAGCCTTCACGGCGCTTCCACTACGCGCCTTGGCCGACGCCGCCCTGGCACGCGCGCGTGCGCTGGGCGCGGCGCATGCGGACTTCCGGTTCGAGCGGGTGCGCAGCGCCTCCTGGCGGCTGCGGGACGCCAAGCCCTCCGGCACCTCGGACACCACCGACCTGGGCTACGCGGTGCGGGTCGTGCACGGCGGTACGTGGGGTTTCGCGTCGGGTGTGGACCTGACCCTGGACGCCGCCGCCAAGGTCGCCTCGCAGGCGGTCCAGATGGCGAAGCTGTCCGCCCAGGTGATCAAGGCCGCCGGGTCGGACGAGCGCGTGGAGCTGGCCGACGAGCCGGTGCACTCCGAGAAGTCGTGGATCTCCTCGTACGAGATCGATCCGTTCTCGGTGCCCGACGAGGAGAAGGCGGCACTGCTGGCGGAGTGGAGCGCGCGGCTCCTGGCCGCCGACGGCGTCAACCACGTGGACGCCTCGCTGCTCACCGTCCATGAGAACAAGTTCTACGCCGACACGGCCGGGACGGTGACCACCCAGCAGCGGGTACGGCTGCACCCGCAGCTGACCGCCGTGTCCGTCGACGAGTCGAGCGGCGAGTTCGACTCCATGCGGACCATCGCGCCGCCCGTCGGACGCGGCTGGGAGTACCTCACGGGCACCGGCTGGGACTGGGACGCCGAGCTGGCGCAGATCCCGGAACTCCTCGCCGAGAAGATGCGGGCACCCAGTGTCGAGTCGGGGGTGTACGACCTCGTCGTCGACCCGTCCAACCTGTGGCTGACCATCCACGAGTCCATCGGGCACGCCACCGAGCTGGACCGGGCGCTCGGCTACGAGGCCGCCTACGCCGGCACCTCCTTCGCCACCTTCGACCAGCTGGGCAAGCTCCGGTACGGCTCCGAGCTGATGAACGTCACCGGTGACCGCACCGCCGAGCACGGCCTGGCGACCGTCGGGTACGACGACGAGGGCGTCGCGGGCCAGTCCTGGGACCTGGTGAGGAACGGCACCCTGGTCGGCTACCAGCTGGACCGGCGGATCGCGCGGCTGACCGGGTTCGAGCGGTCCAACGGGTGCGCCTTCGCCGACTCCCCCGGCCACGTGCCGGTGCAGCGCATGGCCAACGTGTCCCTGCAGCCGGACCCGGCCGGGATGTCGACCGAGGACCTGGTCGGAAGCGTGGAGCGCGGGATCTACGTCGTCGGCGACCGGTCCTGGTCGATCGACATGCAGCGCTACAACTTCCAGTTCACCGGGCAGCGGTTCTTCAGGATCGAGAACGGGCGGCTCGCCGGCCAGCTGCGGGACGTCGCGTACCAGGCGACGACCACCGACTTCTGGGGCTCGATGGCCGCGGTGGGCGGTCCGCAGACGTACGTCCTCGGCGGTGCCTTCAACTGCGGCAAGGCCCAGCCGGGGCAGGTCGCCGCCGTCTCCCACGGCTGCCCGTCCGCCCTGTTCAAGGGCGTCAACATTCTGAACACCACGCAGGAGGCGGGTCGATGAGTCCTCGTGTGCCCCACGGCATGACGAACAAGCCGCACGAGATCGTCGAGCGGGCCCTCGCCCTGTCCCGGGCGGACGGCTGTGTGGTCATCGCCGACGAGCAGTCGACCGCCAACCTGCGCTGGGCCGGCAACGCCCTCACCACGAACGGTGTCACCCGCGGCCGTACGCTCACCGTCATCGCGACCGTCGACGGCAAGGAGGGCACGGCCTCCGGTGTGGTCTCGCGGTCGGCCGTGACCGCGGACGAGCTGGAGCCCCTGGTGCGGGCCGCCGAGGCCGCCGCGCGCGGTGCCCAGCCCGCCGAGGACGCCCGGCCGCTGGTCACCGGCGTGCCCCACTCCCCCGACTTCACGGACGCGCCCGCCGAGACCTCCTCCGCGGTGTTCGCCGACTTCGCGCCGGCGCTCGGTGAGGCGTTCGCCCGCGCGCGTGCCGGCGGCCGCGAGTTGTACGGCTTCGCCAACCACGAGCTGGTCTCCAGCTACCTGGGCACGTCGACGGGGCTGCGGCTGCGGCACGACCAGCCCAACGGAACGCTGGAGCTGAACGCCAAGTCGCCGGACCGTACGCGGTCGGCGTGGGCGGGGCGGTCGACGCGGGACTTCAAGGACGTCGACCCCGCCGGGCTCGACGCCGAACTGGCCGTACGCCTCGGGTGGGCCGAGCGCCGGATCGATCTGCCCGCCGGGCGGTACGAGACGCTGCTGCCGCCCACCGCCGTGGCGGACCTGCTGATCTACCAGATGTGGTCGGCGTCGGGCCGGGACGCGGTCGAGGGCCGCACGGTGTTCTCGAAGCCGGGCGGGGGCACCCGGGTGGGCGAGCGGCTCACCGACCTGCCGCTGACCCTGCGCAGCGACCCGAACGCGCCGGGCCTGGAGTCGGCGCCCTTCGTGCTCACGCACTCCTCCGGGGGCGACCAGTCGGTGTTCGACAACGGGCTGCCGCTGACCGCCACCGAGTGGGTCCGCGAGGGCGAGCTGAGCGGTCTGCTGACCAGCCGGCACAGCGCCGAGCTGACCGGGCTGCCGGTGGCGCCGGGCATCGACAACCTGATCCTGGACGGGGGCGAGGACCGGTCCCTGGAGGAGATGGTCGCGAACACCGAGCGCGGGCTGCTGCTGACCTGCCTCTGGTACATCCGCGAGGTCGACCCGGCGACGCTGCTGCTCACCGGCCTGACCCGGGACGGCGTCTATCTCGTCGAGAACGGCGAGGTGAGCGGCGAGGTCAACAACTTCAGGTTCAACGAGTCGCCGGTCGGCCTGCTGGGCCGGGCCTCCGAGGCCGGGCGCACGGAAAAGACGCTGCCGAGGGAGTGGAGCGACTGGTTCACTAGGGCTGCGATGCCGGCCCTGAGGGTGCCGGACTTCAATATGAGCTCTGTCAGTCAGGGCGTATAACCTCGTAGTCGGCTGTCGCTCGACTGCCCGAAGGTCATTCCAAGGAGATACGAGAACCGTGACGGACATCGTCGACGAACTGAAGTGGCGCGGGCTGATCGCCCTCTCCACTGACGAGGACGCATTGCGCAAGGCGTTCGCGGACGGTCCCGTCACGTTCTATTGCGGCTTCGACCCGACCGCGCCCAGCCTGCACCTCGGCAACCTCGTGCAGATCCTGACGATGCGTCGGATCCAGCAGGCGGGCAACCGTCCGCTGGGCCTGGTCGGGGGCGCCACCGGCCTGATCGGCGACCCGAAGCCGGACTCGGAGCGCACGCTGAACGCCCCGGAGGTCGTGGGCCAGTGGGTCGAGCGGCTGCGCGCACAGATCCAGCCGCTGCTGGACTTCGAGGGACCCAACGCCGCGGTGATGGTCAACAACCTGGACTGGACCCAGGGTCTGTCGGCCATCGAGTTCCTGCGGGACGTGGGCAAGCACTTCCGGGTCAACAAGATGATCGCGAAGGAGGCCGTTTCCCGGCGGCTCAACTCCGACGCGGGCATCAGCTACACGGAGTTCAGCTACCAGATCCTGCAGAGCATGGACTTCCTGGAGCTGTACCGGAGGTACGGCTGCACGCTGCAGACCGGCGGCAGCGACCAGTGGGGCAACCTCACCTCTGGCACCGACCTGATCCACCGGGTCGAGCCCGACGCCGTGGTGCACGCGCTGGGCACGCCGCTGATCACGAAGGCCGACGGCACCAAGTTCGGCAAGACGGAGTCCGGCACGGTCTGGCTCGACCCCGAGATGACCACGCCGTACGCCTTCTACCAGTTCTGGCTGAACGCGGACGACCGGGACGTCTCCAAGTTCCTGCGCATCTTCAGCTTCAGGTCCCAGACGGAGATCGAGGAGCTGGAGCGGCAGACCGAGGAGCGCCCGCAGGCGCGGGCCGCCCAGCGGGCACTGGCCGAGGAGCTGACGACACTGGTGCACGGCGCCGACCAGACGGCCGCCGTGATCACCGCGTCCAAGGCCCTCTTCGGCCAGGGCGAGCTGACCGACCTGGACGAGAAGACGCTGGCCGCGGCCCTCTCCGAGGTGCCGCACATCCAGGTCGCCGAGCTCGGTGCGGTGGTCGACCTCTTCGCCGAGGTCGGCCTGGTCGCCAGCAAGTCGGCCGCGCGCCGCACGGTCAAGGAGGGCGGCGCCTACGTGAACAACACGAAGGTCGCCGCGGAGGACGCCGTCCCCGCCGCGGAGGACCTGCTGCACGGGCGCTGGCTGGTGCTGCGCCGGGGCAAGAAGAACCTGGCGGCGGTCGAGGTCACGGGTTCCTAGCCGCGCCGAAGCCGGTCACACCGAAGGGGGCTCCTTCCCGTACGGAAGGAGCCCCCTTCGCCGTGCCGCCCTCAGGTTCTCTGCTTGTCGCGGCCCAGCGTCGCCATGTACGCCATGTCGCCCAGGAAGACGATGATGACCGCGGCCGCGAGCTGGAACAGATGCCGCAGCCAGTCGATGCCGGAGGTGGCGTCGACGCCGGCCGCGCGGGCGATCGCGTTGCCGACGATCGCGCCCAGGATGCCGAAGATGGTGGTCAGCCAGAGAGGGCTGTGCTGCTTGCCCGGGATGATCGCCTTCGCGATCAGCCCCAGGACGAATCCCACAATGACGGCCCACAACCAGCCCATGGCTGCCTCCTCGTACGGCTCTACGTGAGCATTACGCCCAGTGTCGGTCGGCTCGCCGTACGTCGCATGGCGGGTGCGGCCGTACGTGCCGCGGCCGAGGACGTTCGTCCAGGGTGGAGGTGCCCCGCTCTCGTAGGCGGCGCAGGCCGGGCGTACCGTGGATGCTGTCCGGGTCCCCGTTCCCCGACCGGGGGCGGACCGGATACGGGGTGGGGAGACTCGGATGCGGGCGGATGGTGGAATGTGATGCGGAAGCAACATGGCGGCGGCAACGTCCAGGTGTTCCGGATCACCGGGGCCAGGACGAGCCTCCAGGAGGACGTGCGCGGACGGCAGCGCCGGTACGTCATCTCGATGACGGTCCGCACCCTCTCGGTGATCCTCGCGGTGACGCTGTGGAACGTCGAACGGCACGTCGCGATCGTCGCCCTGGTACTCGGGGCGGTACTTCCCTATATCGCCGTGGTCATCGCCAACGCGGGGCGGGAGAACGCGCCGTCGCTCCCGTCGACGTTCGTGGCCGCGCCGACGCGGCCGATGATCACTCCGCCCGGTGCGGAGGAGCCCTTCGCGGAACCCGTCCCGGAAGACGCCGCGGCCGATCCGGCCTCGGGCGCGCGGAAGGAACCGCGCGAGCGAGCATGATCATGCACGGCGTCGGCCGATCATGAGGCGGCGTCCGCGGGCGAGTCACAACCGGAAGTCAGGGCGTCGCCAAGCTCAAGAAAAGCTCAGATCAATCATGTTGTTCCGGTGCCGGGCGACGGGTTACCCGTGACATACTTCGTAGGCGCTCCGCATCCCCCGTCGGAGCGACGGACCGACGCCGGGCAGCTCCCCCCGTGGCTGCTCGGCGTCGCCTTTTTACGCATCTGTGAGACGAACCGGTGAGTGAAGAAACCCCGATCTGTTCCGCCAAGGGCTGTCGAGCCGGCGCCGTGTGGGTGCTGGCGTGGAACAACCCGAAGATCCATACGCCGGAGCGGCGCAAGACGTGGCTCGCGTGCGAGGAGCACCGGGAGCACCTGTCACAGTTCCTCGGGGTGCGGGGGTTCCTGAAGGACGTGGTCCTCCTGTCGGAATGGGAGTCCTCCGAGGCCTCGTAGCCGCTCGCTCCGTCCGCCCGGCGGCCGTTCGATCCGCTAGCCGCCGATCGCCGACATCGGCCGGTCCGGCTGGTGGAACGTCGGGTCGTCCAGCCCCGAGCCCGCCTTCTTGCCCCACATGGCCAGGCGCCAGATGCGGGCGATCTCCTCGTCGGGAGCGTCGGAGCGCAGGGCGGCGCGCAGGTCGGTCTCCTCCGTGGCGAACAGGCAGGTGCGTATCTGGCCGTCGGCCGTCAGGCGGGTGCGGTCGCAGGCCGCGCAGAACGGGCGGGTGACGGAGGCGATGACGCCGACGCGGTGCGGTCCGCCGTCGACGAGCCAGCGTTCGGCGGGGGCCGAGCCGCGCTCGTCGGAGCCCTCTTCGGTGAGGTCGAAGCGGGTGCGCAGGGACGCCAGGATGTCTCCCGCCGTGATCATGCCGTCGCGCTTCCAGCCGTGCTGGGCGTCGAGGGGCATCTGCTCGATGAAGCGCAGTTCGTAGTCGTGCTCCACCGCCCAGGCCAGCAGGTCCGGGGCCTCGTCCTCGTTCAGTCCCGGCATCAGGACCGAGTTGACCTTGACCGGGGTCAGGCCGGCGTCGCGGGCGGCCTCCAGGCCGGCGATGACGTCCTGGTGGCGGTTGCGGCGGGTGAGGGTCTTGAAGACGTCCGGGCGGAGGGTGTCCAGGCTGACGTTGACCCGGTCCAGGCCGGCCGTCTTCAGGGCGGCCGCGGTGCGCTTGAGGCCGATGCCGTTGGTGGTGAGGGACATCTGAGGGCGCGGCTCGAGGGCGGCGACGCGCTCGACGATGCCGACCAGGCCGGGGCGCAGCAGGGGCTCGCCGCCGGTGAAGCGGACTTCCTCGATGCCGAGGGAGGTGACGGCGATGTCGATGAGCCGCACGATCTCGTCGTCGGTGAGCAGGTCGGGCTTGGCAAGCCACTGCAGGCCCTCCTCGGGCATGCAGTAGGTGCAGCGCAGGTTGCAGCGGTCGGTCAGCGAGACTCGCAGGTCGGTTGCCACCCGGCCGTAGGTGTCGATGAGCACGTGGGCCCCCTCCCTCGTCGCGGATCAACTGTTTCCGTCTCCTGCGAGCCTACGTGACGGGACCGACATCACCAGAGCCCGATCCCACGAGACGGGGCGCGGCCGCGTCGTAGAGACCTACGACGCGGCCGCTCAGGGGGCGGTCTCAGTGGATGCCCGTGGGTTTGCTCAGTGGGCGCCGGTGCCGGTCAGGGACCGTACCTCCAGCTCCGCGTACTTGGCGGTGTCCGGCTCCTCCTTGGAGAGGACCGTGCCGAGCCAGCCCATCACGAAGCCGAACGGGATCGAGATGATGCCGGGGTTCTTCAGCGGGAACCAGGCGAAGTCGACGTCCGGGAACATCGCCTTGGGGTCACCGGAGACGACGGGCGAGAACAGCACCAGGCCGACGGCGACGACGAGACCGCCGTAGATCGACCACAGGGCGCCCTGGGTAGTGAACCGCTTCCAGAACAGGCTGTAGAGGATCGTCGGCAGGTTGGCGGAGGCCGCGACCGCGAAGGCGAGGGCGACGAGGCCGGCGACGTTCAGGTCGCGGGCGAGGGCGCCCAGGAGGATGGAGGCCGCGCCGATGCCGATGGTCGCCAGCCGGGCCGCCCTCATCTCCTGCTTCTCGGTGGCCTTGCCCTTCTTGATGACGTTCGCGTAGATGTCGTGCGCGAAGGACGACGACGAGGCGAGGGTGAGGCCGGCGACCACGGCGAGGATGGTCGCGAAGGCCACCGCCGAGATCACGGCGAGCAGGATCGCGCCCCAGGCGGAGTCGACGCCGCCGAGGTGGAGGGCGAGCAGCGGTGCCGCCGTGTTGCCGGACGGGTTGGACGCGATGATCTCGTCCTGCGAGATGAGCGCCGCGGCGCCGAAGCCGAGGGCGATGGTCATCAGGTAGAAGCCGCCGATGATGCCGATGGCCCAGTTCACGGACTTCCGGGCGGCCTTGGCGTTGGGCACCGTGTAGAAGCGGATCAGGATGTGCGGCAGACCCGCGGTGCCGAGCACCAGGGCGATGCCGAGGGAGATGAAGTCCAGCTTGGTGGTGCCGGTCGCGCCGTACTGGAGGCCGGGCTCCAGGAAGGCGGTGCCCTTGCCGCTGTTCTCGGCGGCCGTGCCGAGCAGGTCGGAGATGTTGAAGTTGAACTTCAGCAGCACCAGGAAGGTGATCAGGATGGTGCCGCTGATGAGCAGCACGGCCTTGACCATCTGGACCCAGGTGGTGCCCTTCATGCCGCCGATGGAGACGTACACGATCATCAGGACGCCGACGAGGGCGACGATGAGGACCTTGCCGGCGTCGGAGGTGATGCCGAGCAGCAGCGAGACGAGGACGCCCGCGCCGGCCATCTGCGCCAGCAGGTAGAAGATCGAGACGACGATCGTGGAAGTGCCTGCCGCCGTACGGACCGGGCGCTGGCGCATGCGGTACGCCAGGACGTCACCCATGGTGTAGCGGCCGGAGTTGCGCAGGGGCTCCGCGACGAGGAGCAGCGCCACCAGCCAGGCGACCAGGAAGCCGATGGAGTACAGGAAGCCGTCGTACCCGAAGAGTGCGATGGCGCCGGCGATGCCGAGGAAGGACGCGGCCGACATGTAGTCGCCGGAGACCGCGAGTCCGTTCTGGAAGGCGCTGAACTGGCGTCCGCCCGCGTAGAAGTCGGCGGCGTCCTTGGTCTGGCGGCCGGCCCATACGGTGATGACGAGGGTCGCGACGACGAACACCGCGAACAACGAGATGATCAGTGGCCGGTGTTCGCTTGCCTCGCCGGCTGCCAGGGTGATCGCGGGGCTCATGCGCCGCCCTCCATTCGGGACTTGATGGCCTCGGCCTTGGGGTCGAGCTTCGCGGCGGCGTGCCGCGAGTACCACCAGGCGATGAGGAAGGTCGTGAGGAACTGCGCGATGCCGAAGACGAAGGCGACGTTGATGTTGCCGAAGAGCTTGGTGCCCATGAAGTCGCCGGCGTAGTTCGACAACAGGACGTACAGCAGGTACCAGGCGATGAAGCCGACGGTCAGCGGAAAGGCGAAGGAGCGGTAGGAGCGGCGCAGTTCACCGAACTCCGCGCTCTCCGCCACCTCGCTGAACTCCTCGGGTGAGGGGAGTTTGTGTTGCTCCTTCGAGGGGGGCGGTGCGTCGGTGGCCACGGAGTCTCCTCGCGTTGCGGATGCGGTTGTGACGGGGATCGGGGGCGAGTGTCCTCGCGTTCCCTGCACAAGGTCACGGCGGCGCGCTCGCCCCGGTTCAACAACGCGGGCTTCTTTCCGAAGTCACTTCGGGTAAGTCATTGCTGGCCAGCGGCTGCGGGAGATAGCTTCGGCCTGCACCACCCGTCATGTACCTGCCCGAGCACCACCTGTGCCTCGGGCCGGTTTCGTTTCCGGATGATGTGGAGACCCCATGCCTCATCTGCGTTCCAGACGCCGCCTGGCCCTCGCCGTGCCCGTCGTCCTGTCGTTGACGGCCTCGTTGGGCTTTCTGCCCATGGCGGCCGCAACGGCCGCCCCGCAGGCGGAGACCGCCGCTCAGGCGGTGGACGCGCCCAACCTGGCGTACGTCGTCAACACCAAGCTGGACCGCCGCACGATCGAAGCGGTGAAGAAGGCGGTGCCCGCGGCCGGCGGCACCGTCGTGATCACCTACGAGAAGATCGGCGTCATCGTCGCCCACTCGTCGAACCCGGACTTCGGCACGGAGATGCGCCGGGTGCGCGGGGTGCAGTCGGCGGGTGCCACGCGCACCACTCCGCTGACCGCCGCGGGCACGACGGACGAGGGCTCGGCGCAGTTCCTGTCGAAGGAGCAGGCCGCGAAGGTCGAGAACGCGTCCGCGGCGACGCCCGACAGCGAGCCCCTTGAGGCCGACCAGTGGGACCTCCGGGCGATCGGCGCCGAGAAGGCCGCGAAGATCAACCCGGGCAGCCGCAAGGTGACCGTCGCCGTGATCGACACCGGCGTCGACGACACCCACCCGGACCTCGCGCCCAACTTCTCCGCCGCGCAGTCCGCGAACTGCGTCGGCGGTGTCGCGGACACCAGCGAGGGCGCCTGGCGCCCGTACACCGCGGAGGACTACCACGGAACGCACGTGGCGGGTGAGATCGCCGCGGCCCGCAACGGCATCGGTGTCGCCGGTGTCGCTCCGGGCGTCAAGGTGTCCGGCATCAAGGTGAGCGACCCGGACAACGGTCTCTTCTACCCGGAGAGCGTCGTGTGCGCCTTCGTGTTCGCCGCCGACCACGGCGTCGAGATCACGAACAACAGCTACTACGTCGACCCGTGGCTGTACAACTGCATGGACGACCCCGACCAGCGGGCCATCGTCGACGCGGTCAACAGGGCGCAGCTGTACGCCCAGCACAAGGGTCTGCTCAACCTCGCGTCCGCGGGTAACTCCAACCACGACCTGGACTCCGACGCGATCGTCGACGACTCCAGCCCCGACGACTCCACGCCGGTCGAGCGGACCATCGACCCGCACGAGTGCTTCGACGTGCCGACGCAGCTGCCGGGTGTCGTCACGGTCAGCGCGACGGGCGTCCAGAACCTCAAGTCGTACTACTCCTCGTACGGCAAGGGCGTCATCGACGTGGCCGCGCCGGGCGGCGACCGGCTCTACCAGATCCCGGACACGCCGTCGAAGAACGGCCGCATCCTGTCCACCATGCCGAACGGCCAGTACGCCTTCCTCCAGGGCACGTCGATGGCTTCCCCGCACGCCGCGGGTGTCGCCGCGCTGCTGAAGTCGACGCACCCGCGCGCGACGTCGGCCCAGCTCCAGGCGCTGCTCAAGGCGCAGGCGGACGCCACCGCCTGCCCTGAGTCGTACGACCAGGACGGCAACGGCACGCAGGACGCGGTGTGCAAGGGCGGCAAATACGTCAACGGCTTCTACGGGTATGGCATCGTCAACGCCCTGCGCGCGGTGAAGTGACCCGCGGCGCCGTACCCCGGACCACCGGGGCACCTCGCCCCGCCCGACTCCGCTCACGGTCCGTCTCATACCGCGAACGAACTGGAGACACTGACACATGACAGCGCCTCACCCGCGCTACCGCCGCGCGGTCGCCCTTCCCCTCGGCATGGCCCTGACGACAGCCCTGGCGTTCCTGCCGAGCGCCACGGCGTCCGCGGCCGACGTACCCGGCACCGTGGCCGGCGTGACCGGCGCGGTGAACGACGTCCTCGCCTCCGCGGCCACGGACGACGCCACCTCCCTCAGCTACGTGGTCAACGTCAGCCCAGGGCACGGTCCTTCCGCGCACATCAAGAAGGCCATCGCCGAGGCCGGCGGCACGATCGTGACGTCGTACGACCAGATCGGCGTGATCGTCGTCCACTCGTCGAACGCCGACTTCGCCAAGACCGTCCGCAAGGTGAAAGGCGTCGAGTCGGCCGGCAACACCCGCAACGCCCCGCTGCCCGCCCAGTCGACGACCGACCTGGGCACGCCGAAGGCGCTCAGCGCGACAGAGGTCGCCGCCGCCGAGGCCCAGGCCGCCGCCGGACAGGACCCGCTGGAGTCCCTGCAGTGGGACCTGCCCGCCATCAAGGCGGACAAGGCGCACGAGAAGTCCCTCGGCAGCAGCAAGGTGACCGTCGCCGTGATCGACACCGGCGTCGACGACACCCACCCCGACATCGCGCCGAACTTCGACCGCGCCGCGTCGGTCAACTGCGTGACGGGCAAGCCGGACACCGCGGACGGGGCGTGGCGGCCGAGCGCGTCGGAGAGCCCGCACGGCACCCACGTGGCCGGTGAGATCGCGGCCGCCAAGAACGGCGTCGGCATGACGGGCGTCGCGCCCGGCGTGAAGGTCGCCGGCATCAAGGTGTCGACCACGGCCGGCTACTTCTACACCGAGGCCGTGGTCTGCGGCTTCATGTGGGCGGCCACGCACGGCGTCGACGTCACCAACAACAGCTATTACACCGACCCCTGGTACTTCAACTGCAAGAACGACCCGGACCAGAAGGCGCTCGTCGACGCGGTCGGCCGGGCCTCGCGGTACGCGGAGAAGAAGGGCGCGGTGAACGTCGCGGCGGCCGGCAACGAGAACTACGACCTCGCGGCCGACGAGATCACCGACCCGGTCTCGCCGAACGACGGCACGGCTTCCGACCGGGTGGTCGACCCGTCGAAGTGCCTTGACATCCCGACTCAGCTGCCGGGTGTCGTGACGGTCGCGGCGACCGGTGCCAAGGGCATCAAGTCGTCCTTCTCCAACCACGGTCTGGGGGTCATCGACATCGCCGCGCCCGGCGGCGACTCGACGGCCTACCAGAAGCCGGATGCGCCCGCGACCAGCGGTCTGATCCTGGGCACGCTGCCCGGCGGCAAGTGGGGCTACATGGCCGGTACGTCGATGGCGAGCCCGCACGTCGCGGCCGTCGCCGCCCTGATCAAGTCGACGCACCCGCACGCCTCGCCGGCCCTGGTGAAGGCGCTGCTGTACGCCGAGGCCGACGCCACGCCGTGCACGGACCCGTACGACATCAACAGCGACGGCAAGATCGACGCGGTGTGCGAGGGGACGAAGAACTACAACGGCTTCTACGGATGGGGTACCGCGGACGCGCTGGACGCGGTGACCAAGTAAACCGATGTAGACGGATGTAGGCCGACTTGACCGATACAGAAAGACCGGTCAAGTCGGCCTACTTGCAGCAGGTCCAGACAGGTCAACCAGGTCAACATGTTGATTTGGTCAATACTGCATAGTGCAGTCATGACTGACATCGAGTGCGCCTGGTCCGCGTTGGGCGGTGATCCCGCCCTCCTCCCGCGCGTGTCGACCGTGGTGCGGGAGGGCGCTCTTCAAGGGCGCCTTCCCGCAAGGGAGTTGGCACGGGCCTGCGTAGGCGCGTGCGCGCTGGCCGCCGCCGAGCTGGGAGCGCGACGGGCCGGGCTCTCGGAGGTGCCCGGTGTTCGGGTGGACGACGGGGCCGTGGCGACGGCGTTCGTCAGTGAGCGGCATCTCCTGGTCGACGGGCGGGCGCCGGTCACCTTCGCGCCGCTGTCCCGGTTCTGGCGGACGGCGGACGGGTGGGTGCGCACGCACGCGAACTACGCCCACCACCGGGCCCGGTTGCTGGACGCGTTGCGGGTACCGGGGGACGTGACGGCCGTCGAGGCCGCGCTCGCCGAACGGTCCTCCCTGGAGGTCGAGGAGACCGTGTACGCGGCCGGCGGCCTCGCCGTCGCCCTGCGCACGACCGAGGAGTGGGCCGCTCACGAGCAGGGGGCCGCGGTCGCCAAGCGGCCGCTGGTCGAGCGCGAGCGGCTGGACTCCGCGCACGCGCGCGTGCTCGCCCCGGCCGGTACGACCTCCCCTCCCCTGCTGCCCGCCGCCGGACTGCGCGTCCTGGACCTGACGCGGGTCATCGCTGGCCCGGTCGCCACCCGCACGCTCGCCCTGCTGGGTGCGGACGTGCTGCGCGTGGACGCGCCGCGGTTGCCCGAACTGCCCGACCAGCACGCCGACACGGGCTTCGGGAAGCGGTCGACGACCCTCGATCTCGTGGCTGACCGGCGCAGCTTCGAGGAACTGCTCGGGGCGGCGGACGTGGTCGTCACCGGCTACCGGCCGGGCGCGCTGGACCGGTTCGGGCTGTCGGCTCAGGCACTGGCCGAGCGGCGGCCCGGAGTGGTCGTGGCGCAGTTGTCGGCGTGGGGCGGGTACGGGCCCTGGGGCGCGCGGCGTGGGTTCGACAGCCTGGTCCAGGTGGCCACGGGGATCGCCGCGGCCGAGGGCTCGATGGCCGAGCCCGGCGCGCTGCCCGCCCAGGCCCTGGACCACGGCACGGGATACCTGCTGGCGGCTGCCGTGCTGCGGGCGCTGACCGAGCAGTCGTCCGAGGGCGGCAGCCGGGTCGTCCGACTGGCGCTGGCGCGGACGGCCCGGTGGCTGATGGACGGGAGCGGGACCAGCAGCGTCGTGGGCGCCCCGTACGAAGGGCCCGGCCCCTGGCTGGCGGAGGCGGACAGCGGGCTCGGGCGTCTGCGGTACGCCCTGTCGCCGGTCTCCTTCGAGGGCGGCCCGGCCGACTGGGCACGGCCGCCGGGACCCTGGGGAGCGGACGCGCCGCGCTGGGGCTGAGTCACGGTCGGGCCGCGAACGTACCGATGGGCGCAATGCCGTAGCTCCCAGTTGTTTTCCTTGACTTGCCCTGCTCTATGACGGCTGGTGAAGATCTCGAGGTGACCTTGACAAGACCCACGCCCGGGCTGCCCGGCGCGAGCGAGCCCGTGCGGCGCCCCGGGGTGGGCCGGGCCGTCGCCGTCCTGGCCCTGGTGCTGCTGGCCGCGCTGGTGCCGCTGCTGGGGCCGTCCCCCGCGCTGCACGGCACCGGAGAGGCCGCGGCACCCGGCGTCGGCGCCGTCGCGCTGCTGCGTACCGTACTGTTCGCGGCCCTGTGCGTGCCGCTGGGCGAGTTGTTCGTACGCCGGCTGCTCCGTGCCGTGCCCGGCGCCCCGGACGCCGCACCCCGCGGCTGGGCCCTCTACGCGGCCCCCGCCGGTTTCGTCGCCGCACTGGGGCTCGCGTCGATCGTGGCGACGGGGAACGCGGTGCCGGGCAGCGTCGCCGAGATCGACGTCGGCGGCCTCTACGCGTCGCGGGACGGGAAGCTCGCGCTGGTGGAGGTCAACGGGTTCCTGGCGGCGGGGCTGTGCGCGCTCTCGGCGCGGCCGGCGACGCAGGTGTGGCCGCTGGCCGCGGTGGTCGTGGCCGAGGCCTTGCGCGCGCATCCCACCACCGAGCAGAGCCCGCTGGTCGGCTCCGGGCTGACGCTGGTGCATCTGACGTGCGCGGCGCTGTGGGCGGGCGGTCTGCTCCACGCGCTGCGGACGCTGCGACGCTGGGGCCCCTCGGAAGCGGGCGTGGCGTTGCTGGGCCTTTACGCGCGCGTGGCGGCCGTGCTGCTCGCCGCCATCACGGCGACCGGCGTGGGCAGTTCGCTGCGCCGCATGCCTGCGGAGACGATCCTCGAGCAGCTGACGACGACCGCGTACGGGCGCGTCCTGCTGGCCAAGGTGCTCCTCGTGGCCGCCGTCGCCGCGCTCGCCCTGTGGGCACGGATCCGGCTCGGCCGGGCCGCCGACCCGCTGACCGCCTGCTCGCCCGCGCGCGCGGAGGTCGTCGCGCTGGGCGTGGTGGTCGCGGTGTCGGGGCTGCTGACGGCGTTGCCGGTACCGATCCGCTGGTGAGACGTCTGCGGCCGCGGGACCGTCTCAGTTGGTGATCATCACCTTGAGCGCGGTGCGCTCGTCCATCGCCTGGTAGCCACCGGGGACGCCCTCCAGGTCGACGGTCAGGTCGAAGACGGGCGAGGCGTCGACGCTGCCGTCCAGGACGTCGGGCAGCGGCTCGGGGAGGTATGCCCGAACCGGCGTCACCCCGCCGAGCGGCGCGATGCTCCGGTCGAGCATGGCACCAAGGCCGTGGGCGCGCTCAGGGCGTGGTCGAGCGCACTTCACCGCACGTCGTCACCGGTGCCGGGCGCGCTTCGAGGGCACCGAGGGTGCCGACGGTGAGGAGGAGCTGCGCGGCGAGGTAAGTGAGCATGATCCACAGGTCGGGCCGGGGCGGCTGGGGCCAGTCGGCGACGCCGGCGGCGATCAGGGTGTCGGACAGCAGGAAGAGCGCACCGCCGAGGCCGACGACGAGGCCGAGCCGGGTCGCCGCCATGTACGCCATCGCCGTGAGCAGGAGGCTGTAGCCGGCGACGGGGACGCGGAGATCCGGGGGCAGGTCCGGCCAGAGCGAGGCCACGGTGGCGAGCAGGGCGGTGGCGTAGACGAGGACGAGAAGACCACCACGCGCGCGGGCGTCGCCGTACGCCTTGAAGCCGTACGCCCTGCCGTGCGCCTTGTCGTAGACCCTGCCGTGCGCCTTGAAGAGGGCGAGATAACAGAGGTGGCCGGCCGCGAAGGAGGCCATGCCGGCGAGGAAGGCCGGCTCGGCGTCGGACAACAGCAGGACGTCGCCGCCCCAGCCGAAGAGGAGGGCGGCGATCAGGAGACGGGGTGCGCCGTGCGATGCCGCGTACCCGGCCAGAAGGGGCATCAGGAGCGGCTTGGCGACGGTGTGCCCGGGGCCGAACCCCACGGCGAGGCACACGAGGTCCGCGGCGGCGGCCAGCGCGAAGGCGGCCAGGAGGACTCGGCGGACGATCACGCGACCACGGTTTCCCCGGCCGCCTCCGGCGCGGGCGTGGGCGCCGGCTGCCACCCGGGCCCCCGGAACACCCGCCCCGCGCGCTCGCGCCAACCGGCCGCCGCCTTCACGTCCTTGACGATGGCGACGTACTCATGAGTGGCCACCTTGATGGGATTGAACGTGTTGATGTTCTTGGTCAACCCGTAGACGGGCCGCACGGTCTCGGCGACGAACGATCCGAAGAGCCGGTCCCAGACGATGAGGATGCCGCCGAAGTTGCGGTCCAGATAACCGCCCTGGGAAGCGTGGTGCACCCGGTGGTGCGACGGCGTGTTGAAGACGTACTCGAACCAGCGGGGCAGCCTGTCGATCCGCTCGGTGTGGATCCAGAACTGGTACACGAGGTTCGCGGAGGAACAGAACGCGAGGGCGGCCGGGTGCACGCCGAGGGCCACGAGGGGGACGTAGAACGGCCAGACGGTCAGCGAGGTCCAGGGCTGGCGCAGCGCGGTGGTGAGGTTGAACCTGCGGCTGGAGTGGTGGACGACGTGACAGGCCCACAGGATGCGGATGACGTGGTGACCGCGGTGGGACCAGTAGTAGAAGAAGTCCTGGGCGAGCAGCATCAGGGGGACGGTCCACCACAGCACGGGCACCCGCAGCGGGGTGAGTTCGTACACCGCCGTGTAGATGGCGACGATCGGGATCTTCCACAGGAAGTCGAAGGCCAGGCTCCCGAGTCCCATGCCGACGCTCGTGGCCGCGTCCTTGGTCTCGTAGCCGGCTGCCTCCTCGTCGGGATGGAGGCGGACGCTGATCATCTCGATCAATGTGAGCAGCACGAAGGCGGGTATCGACCACAGCACGACATCGGGCAGGTTCGGCATGAGGGCACCGTAGAACCGCTGGTCGGCCGCGGCTAGACGTTGTTACCCACAAGTATTACCGACGGTACGCGCTTGCTTCTTGGCGATCTCCACCAAGGGGCGCACCGTCGGCGCAGGGTCTGTACGAGGAACTGCTGCGGCTGTGCTGCGCGCATGTCGTCGACCACCTCGCGGGTCGGGCCGGGCCGGGCCGGGCCGGGCCGGGGAAGTCGACACTCATGCAGTGGCTCGCGCTGAACGCGGCTCGACGGAGCTTCGGCCCGGAGCCGGCGGACTGGAACCGGTGCGTGCCGTTCGTGCCGCGTCTGCGGTCCTTCAACGCGCCGGACGGCCTGCCGCTGCCGCGGGACTTCCTGCCCGCCTCGGGCGCACCGCTGCGCGCGCCGCCGACTGGGTCGCGGAACTCCTCGGCGGCGGCCGGGCGTTGGTACCGGTCGACGGCGTCGACACGTGCCCCCTACCGACGCGGGCCGACGCCGAGGACCAGGAAAGGGGCAACCGTCCATCGAGGAAGGGAATTCGGCCGAGCTCGAACAGCCGAACCCGACAACGCCCCTGAGGACGGGGACTGTCGGTCGCGACCCGTATCCTCAGGGACCATGCTCGAAGACCGCATGAGGGCAGCGTCCTCCCCCACCGCCTGGCCGGCCGCGTATCCGAAGGGATACGCGGTCGTTGACGTGGAGACCACCGGCCTGGCCCGGGACGACCGGATAATCTCCGCGGGCGTCTACCGACTGGACGAGCGCGGCGAGGTCGAGGACCACTGGTACACGCTCGTCAACCCGGAGCGGGACCCGGGCCCGGTGTGGATCCACGGTCTGACGAGCGACGTGCTGGAGGGCGCTCCCCTCTTCCCGGAGATCGCCGAGGAGTTCTCGGCCCGCCTGGACGGCCGGGTGCTCGTCGCGCACAACGCGGTCTTCGACTGGCAGATGATCGCGCGGGAGTACGCGCGCGCGGACCGCGAGGCGCCGGTGCGGCAGCGGCTGTGCACCATCGCGCTCTCCAAGGAGCTGGCCCTGCCCCTGCCCAACTACAAGCTGGAGGCCCTGGCGGCGCACTTCGGCGTCGTACAGCAGCGGGCGCACCATGCCCTCGATGACGCGCGTGTCCTCGCCGAGGCGTTCCGGCCGAGCCTCAGGGCCGCGGCGGCGGGCGGCGTACGGCTGCCGCTGCACGAGTGCCGGCCGCTGACCGAGTGGACGGACCGGGCCGTGCCCCGGCAGCAGGCGGGCTACGGCAGCTACCGGCAGACCAGTTGGCGCCCCTCCCGCAAAAGGCCGGCATGCCCCCATCCCAACCCAGGGCGTTACGAAGCGGGCAAGCGGCTCAAGCAGGGCATGCGGGTCGCCTTCTCCGGGGACACGTCGACCGAGCGCGACCTGCTGGAGGACCGCGCGACCGAGGCCGGGCTGCATGTCGCGACGAGCCTGTCCCGGCTGACCAGCCTGCTCGTCACGAACGACCCGGACTCGGGCACGTCGAAGGTGGTCAAGGCCCGTCAGTTCGGGACGCCGGTGGTGGACGAGGCGGCGTTCGGGCAACTCCTCGGGGATGTGGAACCGGCGTCGGAGGGATGACCGTACGGAACAGAACGGAACGGCCGTCGGCGGTCACCCGGTGACTCGGTCACCCGGCGGCGACCGTACGGACGGGTGATTGCCGCGCGACTCGCCCGGCAGCCGCTCGCCCGCGTCGCGCCGAGCGCTCACCCTGTGGCCCATGGCGACTTGCGAAGTTTGCGGCAACAACTACGGAATGACCTTCGAGGTGCACGCCCAGGGCTCGGTGCACGTCTTCGACTGCTTCTCCTGTGCGATCCACCGCATGGCCCCGATCTGCGAGCACTGCCGGGTGCAGATCATCGGGCAGGGGGTCGAGGTCGAGGGCCACTGGTTCTGCGGCGCCCACTGCGCCCGCGCGGAGGGCAAGGTGGGCATCGTCGACAAGGTCTGACGCGGTCCCCGGACCCACGGAAGCCCTGCTTCCGGTACCCGCCTCCGTGCGCCCCACGACCCGGTTGTACGGTCGTGGGGTGTACCGCTTCCTGTTGTCCCGGCAGTGGGTGATCCTCACACTGGTCGCCCTCCTCCTCATCCCCACGATGATCAGGCTGGGTATCTGGCAGATGCACCGCTACGAGGAGCGCACCGCCCGGAACCAGCTGGTCTCCGACGCGCTCTCCTCCGACCCGGTGCCCGTGGAGCGGCTGACCTCCCCCGGCCACACCGTCACCACCGGCGAGCGTTACCACAACGTGACCGCGAAGGGCCGCTTCGACACCGACGACGAGGTCGTCGTCCGGCGTCGCACCAACTCCGACGACGAGGTCGGCTACCACGTTCTGACCCCGTTCGTCCTCTCGGACGGCAAGGTGCTGCTCGTCAACCGCGGCTGGATCCCCGCGAACGGCCCGAGCCAGACCGCGTTCCCCAGGATCCCCGCACCGCCGGCCGGCGAGATCACCGTCACCGGGCGGCTGATGCCCGACGAGACGACCGCGGCGAGCGGCATCAAGGACCTCAAAGGCCTGCCGGACCGGCAGGTCATGCTGATCAACAGTGAGCAGGAGTCGCGCCGCCTCGACGCCCAGGTGCTCGGCGGCTATGTCGTGCAGACGGCTCCCGAGCCGAAGGGCGACACCCCGGAACTGGTCGGCAGCCCGGGCAGCGAGGACGCGGCGCTGAACTACGCGTACGCCATCCAGTGGTGGCTGTTCGCGGCCGGCGTGCCGGTCGGCTGGGTGGTCCTGGTCCGGCGGGAACGGCGCGACCGGCGGGCGGCGCAGGCCGAACAGGCCACGGCGGAGTCGGAACCGGCGGCGGTGTAGCCACCCCACCCGTCGTCCAGTCGGCCTGGTGTAGCCACGCCCCCCTCGTCCCGCCGCCCCGGTGTAGCCGCCCCACTCGTCGTACAGCCACGTCACCCGTGGAGCCCTTACGGCCGCTCCCCCGTGTGACCGCCCGCGTCACTCACCCGGCCCCGCCCCGGATTGCCACCCCTGGCGCCCGGGAACCCGCTCTGCGTGCACCCCCGTATCGAGGACTACGCCCTCATCGGCGACGAACAGACCGCCGCCCTGGTCGGCCTGGACGGCTCCGTCGACTGGCTCTGCCTGCCCCGCTTCGACTCGGCCGCCTGCTTCGCCAAGCTCCTGGGGGACAAGGACAACGGCCACTGGCGCATCGCCCCCAAGGGCGCCGACCGGTGCGTGAGACGCGCCTACCGCACCGGCACCCTCGTCCTGGACACCGAGTGGGAGACCGACGAGGGCCGGGTGCGCGTCACCGACCTGATGCCGCAGCGCCACCGCGCCCCGGACCTGGTACGCGTCGTGGAGGGTCTGGGCGGCCGGGTCACCGTGCGCAGCACCCTGCGGCTGCGCTTCGACTACGGCTCGGTCGTGCCGTGGATGCGCCGGTCCGACGGGCATCGCGTGGCGGTCGCGGGACCGGACTCGGCGTGGCTGCGCAGCGAGCCCCAGGTGCACACCTGGGGCGAGGACCGCGCTACGCACTCGGAGTTCACCGTCGAGGAGGGCGAGAAGGTCGCCTTCGTCCTCACCTGGCACCCCTCGCACGAGCCGCGCCCGCCGCTCGTCGACCCGTACGAGGCACTGGAGCACAGCGTCACCGACTGGCAGGCGTGGGCGGCGCGCTGCCGCTACGACGGTCCGCACCGGGACACCGTGGTCCGCTCCCTGATCACCCTGAAGGCGCTCACCTACGCGCCGACCGGCGGCATCGTGGCCGCGGCCACGACCTCGCTGCCCGAGGAGCTCGGCGGGGTGCGCAACTGGGACTACCGCTTCTGCTGGCTGCGCGACTCCACCCTCACCCTGGGCGCCCTGCTGTCGTGCGGTTACCAGGAGGAGGCCGAGGCGTGGCGGAACTGGCTGCTGCGGGCGGTCGCCGGCGACCCGGCGGACCTCCAGATCATGTACGGCCTCGCCGGCGAGCGGCGGCTGCCCGAGTTCGAGCTGCCGTGGCTGTCCGGTTTCGCCGGCTCCCGGCCCGTACGGATCGGCAACGAGGCCGTGAAGCAGCTTCAGCTGGACGTGTACGGCGAGGTCATGGACACACTGTCGCTGGCCCGGCGGGCGGGTCTGCCCGCCAAGCCGCACATGTGGTCCATGCAGAGCGTCCTGCTGGAGTTCCTCCGCTCGTCGTGGCGGCAGCCGGACGAGGGGCTGTGGGAGGTACGCGGCGGCCGCCGTGACTTCGTGCACTCGAAGGTGATGGTGTGGGTGGCCGCCGACCGTGCCGTGCGCGCCATGGAGGACTACCCGGAGCTGCGCGGCGACCTGGACGGCTGGCGCGCACTGCGCGAGGAGGTGCACCGCGAGGTGTGCGAGAAGGGCTTCGACCCGGACCGGAACACCTTCACGCAGTACTACGGCTCGCGCGAACTCGACGCGGCGCTGCTGCTCATCCCGCGCGTCGGCTTCCTGCCGCCGGACGATCCGCGCGTGGTCGGCACGATCGACGCGGTCCGCGACGAGCTGGGCCACAGCGGCTTCGTACGCCGCTACAGCACCGTGGAGACGGCCGTCGACGGGCTGCCGGGCGACGAGGGCACCTTCCTGGTGTGTTCCTTCTGGCTCGCGGACGCGCTGCACATGACGGGCCGTACGCAGGAGGCCCGGGAGCTGTTCGAGCGGCTGGTCGGGCTCGCCAACGACGTGGGGCTGCTGTCCGAGGAGTACGACCCGGTGGCCGGCATGCAGCTCGGCAACTTCCCGCAGGCGTTCAGTCACATCGGTCTGGTGAACACGGCCCTCGCCCTGTTCGGCGGCGAGCAGGCAGGATAGGGGCCATGGATCTTGGACTGAAGGACCGGGTGTACGTCGTCACCGGGGCCACCCGCGGCCTCGGCAACGCCGCCGCGCGCGAGCTGGTCGCCGACGGCGCGAAGGTGGTCATCACCGGCCGGGACGAGAAGAGCGTCACCGACGCGGCGTCCGCCCTGGGCCCGAACGCGTTCGGCGTGGCCGCGGACAACGCGGACCCCCAGGTGGCCGCGCGGCTGATCGCCGCCGCGCGCGAGCACTTCGGCGGCTTCGACGGCATTCTCGTCAGCGTCGGCGGGCCGGCGCCGGGCTTCGTCGCCGACACCACGGACGAGCAGTGGCAGACGGCGTTCGAGTCGGTGTTCCTCGGCGCGGTACGGCTCGCCCGGGAGGCGGCGGGTGAACTGGAGGCCGGCGGTGTCATCGGGTTCGTGCTGTCCGGGTCGGTACACGAACCGATCCCGGGCCTGACGATCTCGAACGGGCTGCGGCCGGGGCTGGCCGGGTTCGCGAAGTCCCTCGCCGACGAGCTGGGACCGCGCGGCATCCGGGTCGTCGGGCTGCTTCCGGCCCGCATCGACACGGACCGCGTGCGCGAGCTGGACGGTCTGTCGGCCGACCCCGAGGCGACTCGGGCGGCGAACGAGTCCCGGATTCCGCTGCGGCGGTACGGAAGGCCCGAGGAGTTCGGGCGGACGGCCGCGTTCCTGCTGTCGCCCGCCGCGTCCTATCTGACCGGCGTCATGGTGCCGGTCGACGGGGGAATGCGGCACGGGTTCTGAGCCGTCCGCGGGTCCGGTGGGGGCCACTCGCCCCCACACGGGCCCTTTCGGTCTGTCAACTCACCCTCTCCGCACCATGCTTGACGCCCTTCAGCCGCACCTCCGCCGGAAGCGAGGCCAGGCCCGCCGAGTGCCGGGCGTGGGCGAGCGCCTGGTCGGTGAGGTCGTGGAGGGCCGTCGCGGGATCCACATGCGGTTCCAGCCTCAGGCGTACTCGGGCCGCTGGGGCGCTCGATCGGCCGGTCAGCAGGGCCTTGGCGTGGGCGACGCCGTCCAGTTCGCCCGCCTGCCCCGCCAGCACGTTCTCCAGTGCACGCCCCCGCAGCAGCGCGCCCGCGCCGTCGCCGGTGTCGACGAGCACCTCGTTGAGCCGGTGCCTGCGCAGGACCGCGGTCAGCCGCCACAGGGCGAGCAGCACGAGGACGGCGAGCACGGCGATGACGGTCGGCCACCACCAGTCGGCGTCCCGCCACCGGGTGCGTTCGGCGTCGCTCAGCAGGACGTCGTGCCTGCCGTCGTGGATCCACCACGAGGGCGCCGGGGCACCCAGTCCCACGGCGAGTACGGAACCCCCGACGACGACCAGCACGAGGCCGACCACGCCGAGCAGTACGCGGTTGAGGGTCCTGAGCACCGTACTCACCCCTTCCGTCCGGGCCGCGTCACGTGCACCGACAGCCTGGGCGGCCGGGACAGTCCAAGCCCCTTGACGGCTTCGGTGAGGGTGGCTTCCAGGTCCGTGCGGACCTCGTCCTGTTCGCGGAAGTGGGCGACCGCGCGGACGTCGGCGCGTGCGCGGCGCATCCGCACCCGGACCGACTGCACTCCGGCGACCTCCATGGCCCGGTCCCGCAGGACCATGGCCGCCGCCTCCCGGTGCAGTCCGGCGCGGACGTCGGCGTGGGTGCGCCGCATCGGCAGCACCGCCCGCAGGCCGGGCGTCGCCGCCAGCACGAGCAGCCACAGGCCGAGGGCCGCGGCGACGCCCGCGCCGACGAGCACCCAGGTGTCGTCGAGGGGCCGCTCGGCGAGTTGCCGGGCCAGTTCCCGGCGCCAGGCCAGGGCGTCCCGGCCGGCCCGCACGGCGGCGATGTCGTACAGGAAGGCACCGGCGACGACCAGGAGCAGCAACGCCACGATGCCGGCCGGCACCCGGCGTGCCGACCAGAACCGCCCACTGCTCCCGGCCTCGTCCGCGTGGTCGGCCGGCGCAGGCGGAGCCTCGTACTCCCCGCCTGCGCCGGTCGCCTTCTCCATGACCGGCAGTCGTTGTGTGGTGCCCTCGGAGCCCTGGGGCTCGCTCATCGCGTCCTCCCCTTTGCCGCGCCGTGCGCCGTCACCGGATGCAGCCGTTCCACCTGGACGGCGACCTCCGGCACCTCCATGCCCACCAACGCGCCTACCCGCTCCACGACATGACGACGCACCTGACGGCAACGCGCTCCGATGTCGCAGGGATAGCCGAGTTCGAGGTGCAGGCGGATCCGGACGGTCTCGTGGCGGACGACGACCGTGGCGGACGGCGGCGCGGCGTCCTCGGGCAGCTCGCCCACAGCCTCCCGCGCCGCCTGCGAAGCGATCTTCGAGACGACCCGGTCGGCGATCCGGGTCGCCCCGCGCTCGCCGGGCGGGACGACGGCCGCAGGTCTGCGGAGCTCACCGGCCCCACTGCTCACGGACGTCACCGCCGCCCGTCACGCCGGTTGTCGCGCATGCGGAAGAAGTCGCCGAGATCCATGTCCCCCTCGAGGAACCGGCCGACGACGAAACCGATGGCGCCCAGGGCCGCCACCAGCAGGAAGGCGCCGAACCCGCCGAAGTACCCGGCGAAGCCCAGTGCCATGCCGGCGATCATCCCGACCACGGCCATGCTCATGGTGCCTCCGTTCGGTTCCCTGTCCTCGGCGCGTCACTGGAGCCGGGACTCGGGCTCTTCTTCCTCTTCGTCCGGCAGCTTCACGTCGCTCACCGCGATGTTGACCTCGACGACCTCGAGGCCGGTCATCCGCTCCACCGCCGCGATGACGTTCTCCCGGACGGCCTGTGCCACATCGGCGATCGCCACGCCGTACTCGACAACGATCTCCAGGTCGAGCGCGGTCTGCACCTCACCGACCTCGACCTTGACCCCGCGGGTCACGGCCTTGGTTCCGCCGGGCACCCGGTCCCGAACGGCTCCGAAGGTACGGCTCAGTCCGCTGCCCATCGCGTGCACACCGACCACGTCCCGGGCGGCCATCCCGGCGATCTTCTCCACGACTCCGTCGGCAATGGTCGTCCGTCCCCGGCCGGCCGGGTCCCCACCGCCGCGCCTGACGGCCTTGCGGGTCTGCGTCGGCGGATCGGTGGCGCCCTCAGGGCTCTGCGTCCGGTTCCGCTCCGTCATGTCACTCATCGCCGTACGTCCCTTCCGGTCGTCCCTCTTGACCACGGTAAGCCGGGTTACGCGATCGCGCGCCGGGGATGCGGCAGGCTGGAGTAATGACGGCGGACCGGTTCACACAGGCGGTACGACAGCGGCTGCGGCTCGGCAGGCTCCTTCCCCTGGGAGGCCCGCGTGACGGCGCGTGGATCTCCGAGGAGGCGACGGAGGCGGTGCTCCTGCGCGCGGCGCGAGACCTGCCCGGCGTACGGCTGGGCTCACTGCGGATCGGGCTCGCCGACCCGGATGACGCGCACGAGCCCGCCGTACCGCCGCCGCCGAGCGCTCTGCCGCCCGGTCCGCTGCGGGTGACGGCGGAGTTCGCGGCCACGGTGTCCGAGCCGCTGCCGACGACGGCGGCCCGCGTACGCGCGCTCCTGGCGGCCGCGGCGGAGGCGCTGGGTCTGGCGGTGGTGGAGGTGGACCTGCGGGTGACGGGTGTGCTGGACGAGGAGACCGGGGCTCCTCCGGTCCCGGAGCCCGAGTCGGCGCGCGCCGCCGAGCCAGGCGCCGGTGACGAGGGCCGCGCGGGTGCCGCCGCGCTGACCGTCCCGGGCGTGCTCCACCTGACGGGTCTGCTGGGGCGGCCGGTGCACGTCGAGGAGCGGCAGGGCGAGAACACCCTGCCGCGTCGCCATGTGCGGGTCGAACTGGCGGTGCGCGCGGACCACCCGGCCCTGGACGTGGCCCGGGAGGTCCGCGCGAAGGTGGAGCAGGCCCTGGCGGATCATCCGACGGTGGCGGTGCTGGTGACCGCGGTCGGCTGAGGGCTTATTCGCCGGCGCCGGCCAGGTCGCGCAGCCGGCGTGCCTGCGCGGCCCGTTCGGCGGCGCGCTGGGCTTCGTAGTCCCGGTCCTGGGCGCCGCGCAGCAGCGCCTTGGTCTCGATGACCGCGTCCCGGGGCGCGGACAGCAGTGCCGCGGCCAGGTCGCGTACCGCGCCGTCGAGCTGGTCCAAGGGCACGGCGACGTTGGCCAGCCCGGTGCTCACGGCCTCCTCGGCGTGCACGAACCGGCCGGTCGCGCAGATCTCCAGTGCCCGGGCATAGCCCACCAGGCCCACGAGCGGGTGCGTGCCCGTGAGGTCCGGCACCAGCCCCAGGCTGGTCTCGCGCATGGCGAACTGCACGTCGTCGGCGACGACGCGCAGGTCGCAGGCGAGAGCGAGTTGGAAGCCCGCGCCGATGGCGTGGCCCTGGACGGCGGCGATGGACACGAGGTCGTTGCGCCGCCACCAGGTGAAGCCCTCCTGGAACCCGGCGATGGCGCCGTCGAGTTCGGCGTCGCCAGTGCGCGCGAGTTCGATGAAGGAGGATTCGCCCTCGATCCCCTCGGGCGTGAACATCTGCCGGTCGAGCCCCGCGGAGAAGGACTTGCCCTCACCGCGCAGCACAACCACTCGGACGTCGCCCGGCAGCAACCTCCCGGCCTCTGCCAACGCCCGCCACAGAGCGGGATTTTGGGCGTTGCGTTTGGCCGGGTTGGTCAGTGTCACCGTGGCGAGCGCGTCGTCCACGGTGAGCCGTACGCCGTCCTTGTCGAGCAGGGGAACGAGTTCCTGGTCGGGCGAAGCCATGGGGCGCCTCCGATGAGTGCGGTCAACAGAGCGATGCTAAGTGACTGCACAGTAACCACCCGGCCGATCAGCCGACCGACCGGGTGGTCACCATCGAAGCCGATGATCCGCCCGGATTCAGGACGAGGCGGCCTTCTTGCCCCGCGTCGCCCCGCCACGCCCACGAAGCGTGACGCCCGACTCGCTGAGCATCCGGTGGACGAAGCCATACGAGCGGCCGGTTTCCTCGGCCAGTGCTCGAATGCTCGCACCGGAGTCGTACTTCTTCTTCAGGTCTGCCGCGAGCTTGTCGCGCGCGGCGCCGGTTACCCGGCTGCCCTTCTTCAGAGTCTCGGCCACCCGTGCCTCCTCATGGGAAGTGCGCTCTGGTCTCCTCATGATCACCCCTCCGGGCCGACATGGCCACCCATTCGGCAAGGTCCGTGAGACACGGTTTTGACGACAGGAGCGCGTCGCCACAAACGGAATATGTGATTCCACGCGGGGATGTTCGTACCGCCGAACGGGTTCTTTCGCGAAGTGCCAGGTCAGGGACGTACGACGGCCGAGCCCTTGTCGATAAAGGGCTCGGCCGTGAAATCGATGTAGGACACACCTCGGTACGAGGAGATCTCACACAGATGATGGATCACCGATGGGCCGAATGATCCAGACGCAGTGGATCACGTCTTCGATCAAGCGTTCCCGGCACGTCCCGGCCCTCGGGCGAGGGTTCGGGGAGGGCTCAGGCGAGAGCGACGAGGTCCGCGTAGTCCGCGCCCCAGAGGTCCTCGACACCGTCGGGCAGCAGGATGATCCGCTCGGGCTGCAGCGCGTCCACGGCGCCCTCGTCGTGGGTGACGAGGACGACCGCGCCCTTGTAGGTGCGCAGGGCGCCGAGAATCTCCTCGCGGCTGGCGGGGTCGAGGTTGTTGGTCGGCTCGTCGAGGAGCAGCACGTTCGCCGAGGACACGACCAGGGTCGCGAGCGCGAGGCGGGTCTTCTCGCCGCCGGAGAGGACGCCGGCGGGCTTGTCCACGTCGTCGCCGGAGAACAGGAAGGAGCCGAGCGTCTTGCGGACCTCGACCAGGTCCAGGTCGGGGTTGGCGGAACGCATGTTCTCCAGGACCGTGCGCTCCGGATCCAGGGTCTCGTGCTCCTGCGCGTAGTAGCCGAGCTTGAGGCCGTGACCCTCGATGACCTGGCCGGTGTCGGGCTTCTCCGCGCCGCCGAGCAGCCGCAGGAGGGTCGTCTTGCCGGCGCCGTTCAGACCGAGGATGACGACGCGCGAGCCCTTGTCGATGGCCAGGTCGACGTCGGTGAAGATCTCCAGCGATCCGTACGACTTGGACAGGCCCTCGGCCATCAGCGGGGTCTTGCCGCAGGGCGCGGGATCCGGGAAGCGGAGCTTGGCGACCTTGTCGGACTTCCGCTCGGCCTCCAGGCCGGCGAGCAACTTGTCGGCGCGGCGGGCCATGTTCTGCGCGGCGACGGTCTTGGTGGCCTTGGCGCGCATCTTGTCGGCCTGCGAGTGGAGCGCGGAGGCCTTCTTCTCGGCGTTCTGCCGCTCGCGCTTGCGGCGCTTCTCGTCGGCCTCGCGTTGCTGCTGGTAGAGCTTCCAGCCCATGTTGTAGACGTCGATCTGGGCGCGGTTGGCGTCGAGGTAGAAGACCTTGTTGACGACGGTCTCGACCAGGTCGACGTCGTGGGAGATCACGATGAAGCCGCCGCGGTAGGTCTTGAGGTAGTCGCGCAGCCAGACGATCGAGTCGGCGTCCAGGTGGTTCGTCGGCTCGTCGAGAAGCAGCGTGTCCGCGTCGGAGAACAGGATGCGGGCCAGCTCGATACGGCGGCGCTGACCGCCGGAGAGCGTATGGAGGGGCTGGCCGAGCACCCGGTCGGGCAGGTTGAGCGCGGCGGCGATGGTGGCGGCCTCCGCCTCGGCGGAGTACCCGCCCTTGGTGAGGAACTCGGTCTCCTGGCGCTCGTACTGCCGCATGGCCTTCTCGCGGGTGGCGCCCGAGCCGCTCGCGATGCGCTGCTCGTTCTCCCGCATCTTGCGGATCAGGGTGTCCAGGCCGCGCGCGGAGAGGATGCGGTCGCCGGCGAGCACGTCGAGGTCGCCGGTGCGGGGGTCCTGCGGGAGGTAGCCGACCTCGCCGGAACTGGTGATGGTGCCGGCGGCGGGGACACCCTGGCCTGCGAGGCACTTGGTGAGGGTGGTCTTGCCGGCGCCGTTGCGGCCGACCAGACCGATGCGGTCGCCCTTGGCGATGCGGAAGGTGGCGGACTCGATGAGGATGCGGGAACCGGCGCGCAGCTCGATACCGGAGGCGGAGATCACGGACAGACTCCAGGGCGGATGGGGTGACGGGAAGGACGGCTGAGGACGTTCCCGCCGTCTAATGCGCGAGGAGAATGGCCATGGGGGCCAGTCTAACGGGGCCGTGCAACCACTTTTTCTGCGTACCGCTGTTCGAGCCGCCTGCCGGGGTTGTCGGCCGGGCTGTCGCCGTGGGCGGCGGACGCAGCTCGCGGGGCGTTGTCAGTGGTCGCTGCCAGACTGGACAGCAGGTGAGATCTCCGGCAGGGATCACAAAGGAGTGATCGGCATGGCAGGAACGAACGGCGGGCGGCCCAGCATCTTCCCGACCCTGCTCTACGCGGACGCGAAAGCGGCGATCCGGCAGCTCACGGAGGCGCTCGGCTTCACGGAGCTGTCGGTGTACGAGGGCGAGGACGGCTCCGTGCTGCACGCCGAGCTGGCGCAGGGCAACGGCGGCGTGATGATCGGCTCCAAGGGCCGCGGCGGCGTCTTCGACACGGCGATGAAGGGCGCGGGCCCGAGCGGGGTGTACGTCGTCGTGGACGACGTCGACGCACACCACCGGCGTGCCGTGGATCACGGCACGGAGATCCTGATGCCCCCGACCGACCAGGACTACGGCTCGCGGGACTACATGGCCCGGGACAGCGAGGGCAACATCTGGAGTTTCGGCACGTACGGCCCCGAGATGGAGGGCTGACGGCGGACAGCCGCCGGCGGCGCTCCCGCGTCAGCTTCCTCCGGTGTGCACCTGGAAGGCCGCCCGGCGTACCGCCTTCGCCAGGGCCGGGTCGGGGTGCGCGGCGGCGAGCGCGACCAGGACCTGCACGGTGCGGGGGTGACCGACGGCACGCACCTCGTCGAGCAGCATGGGGACGGTCGGCTGCACCGCGGACTCCAGGTGCCGCACCAGCATCGGGGCCTCGCCGTGGTCGGCGACGGCGGCGGCGGTGTCGACCCACAGCCACGTGGCCTCTTCCCGGGTGAGGACCTCGTGGGCGTCCTCGGGGTCGATGCCGTCGTGCTCGGCCAGCCACAGCAGGGCGTACGGCCGCAGGGTGGGCTCGTCGGCCACGGAGCGGACGTCGGGCTCGGCGGGGGCGCCGACGACCCGCAGCGCCTCGAAGGCGAGGCCGCGCAGCAGGGCGTCCTCGCCGCGGGCGGCGCCGAGCAACTCGGTGACGGCGCTGCCGACGGGGCGGGCGGCGAGCCAGGCTCGGTACTCGGCGCGGGCCGCGTTCGGGCGCAGCTGGGCGCAGCCCCGGAGCATGCCCTCGGCCGCCTGCTCGATGTTCCCGGCGGGGCTCTGCGCGGCGACGCAGATCTGCTCCAGCTTGACCCAGACCGCCCAGTTGCCCAGCGGGGTGAGCGTGGCCTGCCCGTCGCCGTAGGTGAGGGCACCGACGGAGGCGAGGGCGCGCAGGGCCCAGTCGAGGAGGGGCGAGAGCGGGGCGTCGTCGGGCTCCGGCCGGGCCGGGGGCGACGGGACGGGTACCGGTACCGGCTGGGGGCCGTACGGGATCTCGCAGCGCTCCGTGCGCAGCTCGGTGACCCGCTGCTCCAGAAGGTCGAGGAGTTGCTCCACGGGGACGGGGCCGGCGGACAGCTGGAGGAAGGAGAGCACCTGGGGCATCGCCGAGACGACCTCGGCGACGGCGGCCGCCTCGTGGTCGGCCGGTTCCGGGCAGGCCAGCGACCAGGCGTCGAAGAGGGCGACCCAGCCGCGCAGCACGGCGCTGTCGTCACGGTCCCAGGCACGCAGCCGCCAGCCGGGGCGGGCGGTGTCGCCGTGCACCTCGACCAGGCCGGCGAGACGGGCGGTGTCCCAGTCCGCGCGGACCTGAGCCGCGGTCAGGCCCAGGTCGGCGGCGGCTCGTTCGGCGGTCTCGCCGGAGAGGGCGCCCTTGCCGTCGGGGTTCGCGCCGTCCCGGCGGGGGCGCAGCGCGGCGTCCGCCCAGTGGGCGACGCGGGCGGCGGCGGCCAGGCCGGAGCGTGCCATTCTGGCCAGTTCCGCGGGGGCCGGGGTGCCTTCCGGCGGGCGGGGCGCGGGGCGGCGCGGGCGCCGCTGGTTCACAGCTGTGGGGGCGGCGGCCAGGGGTCGCGGGCGGACGAGTCGAAGCCTGGAGTCGCGCGGGATACGGGACGTCACGGGTGCAGTCTTCCGGTTGACGGTCCGAAAACCCAAACGGAATGGCACGGCGGGCGACCGGGAGGGCTGGCGCCGGGCCCTCGCGAGCGGCCGCAGGCCGAGATCAGGCCAGTGGTACGGCGTTAAACGGAAGGCCCGGCACCGGGAGCGGAGGAGATGGCCGGGCGGGGGCCTGAGGAGGCGTCACGTCACATCAACGGCGTCAGGAAGCGGCGCAGGGCCTCTTCGTAGGCCTTCGGGTCGGCGTTCCACATGGCCGCGTGGGGCGCTCGACGGACCGTGTGGAGGGCGACCCGGCCGGAGTGGGTCGCGGCGAGGCGGCGGGAGTGGGCCCAGGGGGCCACCGTGTCGTCCGGGCCGTGGAAGAGCAGGGTCGGCGGCATGGCGAGACGGTCGGGGGTCGCGGCGGCGCCGAGGCGGTCGCCGTACAGGCCGGTGCGGCCCTGTGCGGCGCGTACCGCGAGCGGCAGCAGGGCGCTCGGGGTGCGGCGGGCCGAGGCGAGGGCGCGCAGGGTCGCCTCCCAGTTGAGGACCGGGGAGTCGAGGACGAGCCCCGAGATCCGCTCCCGCAGCCCCGAGCGCGCGGCGGCCCGCAGCGCCATCGTGGCGCCGGTGGACCAGCCGTGCAGGACGAGCTGCCGGGCGCCGTGGCCGACGGCGTAACGCATCGCCGCGTCCAGGTCGCGCCACTCGGTCTCGCCGAGGTGGTTGAGGCCGTCCGGTGGGCGGGGCGCGCCGAGGTCGCCACGGTAGGCGAGGGCGAGTACCGGGAAGCGGTGGCGGTGCAGGAACTCCATGACGTTCATGGGGTGTTCTCGGGTGGTGCCGAGGCCGTGCACCGCGATCACCCAGGTGTCGCGTACGCCGGGCACGAACCAGGCGGGCAGGGCGCCGAGTTCACCGGGGACGTCGATGTCGGTGTGGTCCAGGCCGAGGGCGGTGCCGGGGTCGCCCGCGTACACGTTCGGGGTGAGCCAGACCTTGTCGCCGGGTTTCAGGGTGCCGTGCGTGACGCGTTCCAGGCGGCGTACGACGGTGTCGGCGGAGTGGGGCTCCGTGCCGAGGACGGGGCCGACGACCGCGTGCGAGCCGTCGCCGCGAAGGCCGTGGACGCCGGGGCGCAGGGCGGCCAGGTCGCGGGTGAGGGCGACGCGGCCGGCCGCAGTCGCGTGCACGGTGAGGTGGGGTTCGGTGGGCAGGGGGCGGCCCGCGGGCGCCTTGAGCGCGGCGTCGGCGGCGAGCCGGCCGACGGCGATTCCGGCGGCGCCGGCGGCCAGGGCCGCGGTGACGGCGGCGGTCGTTGCGGTGACAGTGCGCACCCGTCCAGTGTCCTGGCGGACCTCGTCGGCGGCCAGTGGGAGTGCGCTCGGGGCGGCTCTCGCGGTGGGCGGGCCGGGAGCCGTCGCGGCGGCCTGCGGCTCAGCCTCGCTGCCCGTACCCCCGCAGCCGCTCACCCGCCTCCGCGAGCTGTGCCTCGGAAAGCAGGGCCGGCGAGAGGCCCGGTACCGAGGACGCCGTCAGCCACAGGCGGCACATCCATTCCAGCTGGGCCGTGCGGTCGTAGGCCTGGTCCAGGGTGGTGCCGTAGGTGAGGGTGCCGTGGTTCTGCAGGAGGCAGGCGGAGCGGTCGGCGAGGGCGTGGAGCATGTTCTCGGCCAACTCGTCGGTGCCGTATGTGGCATACGGGGCAACCCGGACGGGGCCGCCCAGCGCGCCGGCCATGTAGTGGATCGCCGGGAGCTCGGGGACGAGCGTGGAGACGGCCGTGGCGTGCACGGCGTGGGTGTGGACGACGGCGAGCGCGTCGGTGGTGCGGTAGACGGCCAGGTGCATGGGCAGCTCGCTGGTGGGGACGAGGGTGCCGAGGACCTGCCGGCCGTCGAGGTCGACGCCGGTGACGTCGTCCGGCGCGAGCCGGTCGTAGGGGACGCCCGACGGTGTGACCAGGACGGTGTCCTCGACGCGTACCGAGACGTTGCCGGAGGTCCCGACGACCAGTCCGTCGGACACCGTCCGCCGGGCCGTCGCGACGAGCGCCTCCCAGGCGTGCGCCTCCTCGGGGCGCACACTCCTCCCCCGCGGCTCCGGCACATCCTGTGCGCCGTCCCGGCCGCCCCGCACGCCCCCGGCGTCCCGCCGCTCCTCAGCCATGCGGCGATCCTGCCAGGCGCGGCGTCAACCCGCCCGCGGGCGAGGGCACTTTAGGCCGGAACCGGCACCTCCGAAAGAGCACATATGGGCATACACAGGCTTCTTCGGTCGCTTGGCCGGAGATCACCGGAGATGCGACGACCTTCCAGTAATCTCTGGGGGATTTGTCGTGCACGTCGCCATTCCGGGGGGACATATGGCCCGTGATCGCAATCCGTCCCGTCGCCGCACCCGCGCCTTGGCGGCGGCCGCGGCGGCACTCACCGTCGGGGGAACAGCCCTCGCCGAGACGCCCGCCTCGGCCGCGAGCCTGCCCAAGGGGCACGACGTCTCTTCCCACCAGAAGAACGTCGACTGGCAGAAGGCCAGGGCGAAGGGCGCCACGTTCGTCTACGTCAAGGCGACCGAGTCCACCACCTACCGCAACCCGTACTTCGGCCGGCAGTACAACGGCGCGCGCGAGGCGGGCATCATCCGCGGGGCGTACCACTTCGCCCTGCCGAACACGTCGTCCGGCTCGGCGCAGGCAGCGCACTTCGTGCGCAACGGCGGCAGCTGGAGTGCGGACGGCTGGACACTGCCGCCCGCGCTCGACATCGAATACAACCCGTACGACAAGAAGCACAAGTGCTACGGCCTGACCAAGCCGAAGATGGTCAGCTGGATCAAGTCGTTCAGCGACGAGGTCAAACGGCTCACCGGCCGCCGTCCGGTGATCTACACCACCGCCCACTGGTGGAACACGTGCACCGGCGGCAGCCCCGCCTTCGCCGCCAACCACGCCCTGTGGGTCGCCCGCTACAACTCGGCGAACGCCGGAACGCTGCCCGCCGGCTGGTCGTTCTGGACCATCTGGCAGTACGACAACAGTGGCGGCCTGCCGGGTGACCAGAATCTCTTCAACGGGTCCCGGACCCAGCTGAGGGAGTTCGCCAGAGGCGACTGATCCCGCGGCGTCGGGGCCGCGCGGATCAACTGGAGCCCGGTGGAGCGAGAACCGTCGAATCCAGACACCGTGCGGCCCTGCTCAGTTCATCTTCCGTTCACCCTGGTTACCTACGTTCATCTGGCCAATGACCTCGAACGATTGCCTGGGTAAATGGAAAACTTCTCGCTGATCCTCGCGATTGTGGTAGTAACCGCACTCGCGTTCGATTTCACGAACGGTTTCCACGACACCGCCAACGCGATGGCCACCACCATCTCGACCGGTGCACTCAAGCCCAAGGTCGCGGTGGCCATGTCCGCCGTGCTGAACCTTGTAGGCGCTTTCCTCTCCGTGGAGGTCGCCAACACGATCTCCAAGGGTCTCGTCGACGAATCCGGCATCCGTCCCGAGGTCATCTTCGCCGCCCTGGTCGGCGCGATCCTCTGGAACCTGCTGACGTGGCTGGTCGGGCTCCCCTCCAGCTCCTCGCACGCCCTCATGGGCGGCCTCATCGGCGCCACCATCGCCTCCGCGGGCGTCGGCGCGGTGCACGGTGACGTCCTGGTCACCAAGGTCCTGATCCCGGCGATCGCCGCCCCGATCGTGGCGGGCCTGGCGGCGATGCTCGCCACGCGCCTGTCCTACTCCCTCGGCAAGAAGGCCGACGGCAAGGCCGCCGAGAAGGGCTACCGCGCCGGCCAGATCGCCTCCGCCGGCCTGGTCTCCCTGGCCCACGGCACCAACGACGCCCAGAAGACGATGGGCATCATCACCCTCGCCCTGGTCGCCGGCGGCGCCGTCGCCCCCGACTCGGACCCGCCCACCTGGGTCATCCTCTCCGCGGGCCTCGCCATCGCGCTCGGCACCTACCTCGGCGGCTGGCGCATCATCCGCACCATGGGCAAGGGCCTGACCGACCTCCAGCCGCAGCAGGGCTTCGCCGCCCAGACCAGCGCGGCCACGGTCATCCTGGCCTCCTCCCACCTCGGCTTCTCCCTGTCCACCACGCACTCCGTCTCCGGCTCGGTGATGGGCGCCGGACTCGGCCGCAAGGGCGGCGTGGTCCGCTGGTCGACGGCGACCCGCATGTTCGTGGCGTGGGGCCTGACCCTGCCCGCCGCGGCCCTGGTGGGCGCGCTCGCGGAGTATGTGACCGGCTTCGGCGCCTGGGGCACCGCCCTCGTCGCCGTCTTCCTCATCGCCTCCAGCGCGGCGATCTGGAAGCTCTCGCGCCGCGAGGTCGTCGACCACACGAACGTCAACGACAGCGAGGAGCCGGCCGGCGTGGTCACCACGGCGATCGCCGCCGTGACGCCGCCGCCGGTCGGGGCCTCGGTGACTGAGGACCTCACGGCCACGATCCCGGCCCCGGCCAGCGCGGCCGACCCCGCGGCCCCGTCGGCCGCGACCACCGTCTGAGCCCCGCCACCCAGGCACCAACCGGCATGAAGGAAGAACCAGCATGAAGATCGACTGGGCGGCCCTCGGATCCGTCTTCGGCATCAGCCTCCTGATCACCGTGACCCTCGTGGCCCTCTTCACCCTCGGCATCGTGGGCCTGTCCCGCCGCGAGCGGGCCGTCGCGCAGGGCGGCACGGCCGCTGCCGCGGTCACGGGTGCGTACGCGTGCTTCGCGGCCTGCGCGGCGGCTGTCGGGTACGGGATCTATCTGATCGTGGCCTGACGTCACGGCACGACAACCGGGCGGGTGCGGGGCTTCGGCCTCGCACCCGCCCGGTTGTCGCATGTCGGCGTCACCCGCGCGGTCGACGGCGACACGTGCGGGGCACACCGCCGGGCGGAGTGCCTCCGTGACGGACGCGCCGCTCAAACCATGCCCTTTCGGTACCTTCCACCCGTAACTACCGGCGCCTCATCCCTTCCTGACGGACCACATGCGTTGACGAAGCGTGATCACAAGCGCCTGACCGGAGAGCCGCCCCGCGCAGGCGAATCACCGGCCGGCCGGCCCCCGTGAGCCGACCGTCATGCCACCGATGTGGGTCTCAGCACACTCCCCTCTCGCAGGTCAACAGCAAGTTGACGGCCCTTCCAACCCCGTGGTGGACTGCCGGAGCCATGTACGGCGGTAGGAGAGGAAGCCGGTGTGAGTCCGGCGCGGTCCCGCCACTGTCACCGGGGTAGGAAGCCCCGGGAGCCAGGAACTCTCACCGCCGATCTCGTCGAACCAGGGCGCGGACACCCTGAGTGAGGACATATCGCCATGCGCGGCTGCCGTTCGAGGTTCAACACCAGCACCCTGTCTGTGACAGCGGTCGGCTGAGTCCATGCGTGCCGATCGCGTTTTCGCGTACGGCGCCGCCGCCGGCCTTCTCGGCGACCTCCTGCTCGGCGATCCACGCCGTGGGCATCCGGTCGCCGTGTTCGGGCGGGCCGCGGGTGCCGTGGAACGGGCGTTGTGGCGGGACCACCGGGGGTGGGGCGCGCTGCACGCCGTCGTGTGCGCCGGGGGCGCGGTCGCTGTCGGGGCCGTGGCCGCACGGAGCGTACGTACCTCCACTGCCGCTTCCCTCGCGCTCACCGGAGCCGCCACCTGGGCCGTGGTCGGCGGGACTTCACTCGCCCGGGAGGCCCGGGGCGTCGGGCAGGCCCTGGAGGCGGGGGACATCGACGCCGCGCGGGACCGGCTGCCGCATCTGTGCGGGCGGGATCCGCAGGCCCTCGACGCCGACGGGATCGCCCGGGCGGTCGTCGAGTCCGTTGCCGAGAACACCTCCGACGCGGTGGTCGGGGCGCTGGTGTGGGGAGCCGTGGGCGGTGTGCCCGGGCTGCTCGGCTTCCGGGCCGTGAACACCCTCGACGCCATGGTCGGCCACAAGTCGCCCCGGTATCGGCGGTACGGGTGGGCTTCCGCTCGGCTCGACGATCTCGCCGGGTGGCCGGGCGCGCGGCTCACCGCCGTGCTGGCCGCGCTGACGGGTTCGGATCCCCGGGGCGCCGTGCGTGCCTGGCGGGAGGACGCCGCGAAGCATCCGAGTCCCAACGCCGGGCCCGTGGAGGCCTCGTTCGCGGGGGCGCTCGGGGTGCGGCTCGGCGGGACGTTGTCGTACGGGGGGCGGATCGAGCATCGGCCTGTGCTGAACGGGGAGGGGCGTGCCGTGCGGGTGGGGGACATCGAGAGGGCTGTTCGGTTGTCGCAGCGGGTCGGGTGGCTCGCACTGGGGGTGAGTGCGGCGGGGGCACTGCTGCGGGGGCGCGTCAAGGGGCGCTCGGGGCCGCGGGCTGTGCCCACCGGTTCGGTCCCGCGCGCGGGTGGTGCGTCATGACCGGTGGTGGTCTTCTCGTCGCCGGTACCACCTCCGACGCCGGCAAGAGCGTCGTCACCGCCGGGATCTGCCGGTGGCTGGTGCGGCAGGGGGTCAAGGTCGCGCCGTTCAAGGCGCAGAACATGTCCCTCAATTCGTTCGTGACGCGTGAGGGTGCCGAGATCGGGCGGGCGCAGGCCATGCAGGCGCAGGCCTGCCGGGTCGAGCCGACCGCGCTGATGAACCCCGTGCTGCTCAAGCCGGGCGGTGAGCAGAGCAGTCAGGTCGTGCTGCTCGGCAAGCCGGTCGGTGAGCTCAGTGCGCGGGGGTATCACGGGGGGCGGCAGCAGAAGCTTCTCGGGACCGTTCTCGACTGTCTCGCCGAGTTGCGGGGCACGTATGACGCGGTGATCTGTGAGGGGGCCGGCAGCCCCGCCGAGATCAACCTGCGGCGGACGGACATCGTGAACATGGGGATCGCCCGGAATGCCGGGCTGCCCGTACTCGTGGTCGGTGACATCGACCGCGGCGGGGTCTTCGCCTCCTTCTTCGGGACCGTCGCGCTGCTGTCGCCGGAGGATCAGGCGCTCGTCGCGGGGTTCCTCGTGAACAAGTTCCGGGGGGACGTGTCCCTGCTCGAACCCGGGCTCGACATGCTGCACTCGCTCACCGGGCGGCGCACGTACGGCGTCCTGCCCTTCCGGCACGGGCTCGGCATCGACGAGGAGGACGGGCTGCGGGTCTCGCTGCGGGGGACGGTCAGGGAGTCGGTCGTGGCCCCGCCCGTCGGCGAGGACGTGTTGCGGGTCGCCGTCTGTGCGGTCCCGCTGATGTCCAACTTCACCGACGTCGACGCCCTGGCCGCCGAGCCGGGTGTCGTCGTGCGGTTCGTAGACCGGCCGGAGGAGTTGGCGGATGCCGACCTCGTCGTCATTCCGGGGACCCGGGGGACCGTACGGGCCCTGCAGTGGCTGCGGGAGCGGGGGCTTGCCGACGCCCTCGTCCGCAGGGCCGCCGAACAAAGGCCCATTCTCGGCATCTGCGGCGGCTTCCAGGTCCTCGGCGAGCACATCGAGGACGAGGTCGAGAGCCGGCAGGGGCATGTCGAGGGGATCGGGGTCCTTCCCGTCCGGGTGCGGTTCGCCCGCGAGAAGACCCTCACCCGGCCCGTCGGCGAGGCCCTCGGCGAACACGTCGAGGGGTACGAGATCCATCACGGGGTCGCCGAGATCGAGGGCGGGGAGCCCTTCTTGGACGGCTGCCGGGTCGGTCAGACCTGGGGCACCCACTGGCACGGCTCGCTGGAGTCGGACGGTTTCCGGCGGGCCTTCCTGCGCGAGGTGGCGGCCGCCGCGGGCCGCCTTTTCGTACCGGCGGCCGACACCTCGTTCGCCGCGCTGCGCGAGGAGCAGCTCGACCGGCTCGGCGACCTGATCGAACAGCACGCGGACACGGACGCGCTGTGGCGGCTCATCGAGTCCGGCGCGCCGCAAGGACTGCCTTTCATTCCACCGGGAGCGCCCGCATGAGCACAGTGTTGTTGTTGTCGACCGCCGACACGGATCTGCTGGCGGCCCGGGCCGCTTCCGATGCCTCGTACCGGATCGGCAATCCGAACCGGGTGGACGTGGCGGAGGAACTCCCCCGTCTCGTCGAGGGCTCGGACATCGCCGTCGTACGACTGCTCGGCGGCAAGCGTGCCTGGGAGGACGGGCTCGCCGCCCTCAAGGCCTCGGGCATCCCGACCGTTCTGCTCGGCGGGGAGACCGTGCCCGACGCGGAGCTCATGGCCGAGTCGTCGGTGCCCGCCGGTGTGGTGGCCGAGGCGCTGCGGTATCTCGTCGAGGGCGGCCCGGCCAACCTCACGGAGCTCGCCCGGTTCCTGTCCGACACCGTGCTGCTGACGGGTGAGGGGTTCGTCGAGCCGCGGAAGATGCCGGAGTACGGCGTCCACGGGGAGCGCGCCTTCGTCGACGGCCGTCCGACCGTCGGTGTGCTCTTCTACCGCGCCCACCAGCTCAGCGGCAACACCGCCTTCGTGGACACGCTGTGCGAGGCGATCGAGGCGAAGGGCGCCAACGCCCTTCCCGTGTACTGCGGTTCGCTGCGCGGCGCCGACGCCGGGCTGTACGAGATCCTCGGGAAGGCCGACGCCCTCGTCGCCACCGTCCTCGCCGCCGGCGGCACGCACGCCTCGCAGGCCTCGGCCGGAGGCGACGAGGAGGCCTGGGACATCGGGGCGCTCGCCGACCTCGACATCCCCGTGTTGCAGGGCCTGTGCCTGACCTCCTCGAAGAGCGCCTGGGAGGAGTCCGACGCCGCCCTCTCCCCCATGGACGCGGCGATGCAGGTCGCGATCCCGGAGTTCGACGGGCGGCTGATCACGGTCCCCTTCTCCTTCAAGGAGCAGGGGCCGGACGACGTCCCCGTGTACGTCGCCGACCCCGAGCGGGCCGCGCGGGTCGCCGGAATCGCCGTACGGCACGCGGTGCTGAAGCACAAGCCGAACCAGGACAAGAAGCTCGCCCTCGTCTTCACCGCCTATCCGACCAAGCACTCCCGGGTCGGGAACGCCGTGGGGCTGGACACACCCGCGTCGGCGATCCGCGTCCTGGACTCGCTCCGCGACGCCGGGTACGCCGTCGAGGGGCATCCCGACAACGGCGACGAGCTGATCCACCGGCTGATCAACGCCGGTGGTCACGACGTCGAATGGCTGACCGAGGAGCAGCTCGCCGCCGCGCCCGCGCGGGTGCCGCTCGCCGACTACCGGGCGTGGTTCGACACGCTCGACGCGGGGCTGCGGGAGGGCATGCTGGAGGCGTGGGGCGAGCCGCCGGGCAGCCTGTACGTCGACGGGGACGACATCGTCCTGGCCTCCCTGCAGTTCGGCAACGTCGTCGTCATGATCCAGCCGCCGCGCGGCTTCGGCGAGAACCCGATCGCGATCTACCACGACCCCGACATGCCGCCCTCGCACCACTACATGGCGGCCTACCGGTGGCTGGAGAACTCGTTCGGCGCCGACGCGGTCGTGCACATGGGCAAGCACGGCACGATGGAGTGGCTGCCGGGCAAGGGCCTCGGGCTCTCCAGGAGCTGCGCGCCCGACGCCGTCCTCGGTGAACTGCCCCTCGTCTACCCGTTCATCGTCAACGACCCGGGCGAGGGCACCCAGGCCAAGCGTCGCGGGCACGCCACCGTCGTCGACCATCTCGTACCGCCCATGGCCCGCGCGGACACCTACGGCGACCTGGCCAAGCTGGAGCAACTGCTCGACGAGTACGCGCTCGTCTCCGACCTGGACCCGACGAAGGCGCCGGCCGTGCGCGCGCAGATCTGGACGCTGGTGAAGGCGGCCGAGCTGCACCACGACCTGCACGTCGACGACCAGCCGGACGACGACGCGTTCGACGAGTTCGTCATGCACATCGACGGCTATCTGTGCGAGATCAAGGACGTGCAGATCCGCGACGGACTGCACATCCTCGGCGGCGGTCCGGTCGGCGAGCCGCGTGTCAACCTCGTGCTCGCCGTGCTGCGCGCCTCGCAGGTGTGGGGCGGGCAGGCGAACGCGCTGCCGGGGCTGCGGGCCTGCCTCGCGACTCATTTCGGGCTCACCGAGAAGGAGTTGCTGGCCGAGCCCGGAGCGCCGGTCAAGGTCCCGGTGGAACTGACGGACCTCGTCGAGGGCCCTGCCCGCTCGGCCGCCGACGCGATCGACCTGCTGGAGCAGCTGTGCCGGCGGTTCGCCGAGGGCATGGAGGCACGCGGGTGGGCCGTGGCCGAGAGCGCACCTCTCGTTCGGGAGGTCATCGGCACCGAACTCCCCGACGCCGTCGCCGTGCTGGAGTTCGCCTGCAAGGAGGTCGTGCCCCGGCTGGAGAAGACCACCGACGAGATCGGGCACATCCTGAAGGCGCTGGACGGCGGTTACGTCCCGGCGGGACCGTCCGGTTCGCCGACGCGCGGCCTGGTCAACGTCCTCCCGACCGGCCGCAACTTCTACTCCGTCGACCCCAAGGCCATTCCGTCCCGGCTGAGTTGGGAGGTCGGGCAGTCCCTCGCCGACTCGCTCGTGCAGCGGTACCTCCAGGACACCGGCGAGTACCCGAAGTCCGTCGGGCTCACGGTGTGGGGCACCTCCGCCATGCGCACCCAGGGCGACGACATCGCCGAGATCCTGGCGCTGCTGGGCTGCCGTCCCGTCTGGGACGACGCCTCGCGCCGGGTGACCGGCTTCGAGGTCGTGCCGCTCGCCGAGCTCGGGCGTCCGCGCATCGACGTCACGGTCCGTATCTCCGGGTTCTTCCGGGACGCGTTCCCGCACGTCGTCGGACTGATCGACGACGCCGTGCGGGCGGTGGCCGACCTGGACGAGCCGGCCGAGCAGAACTTCGTGAAGGCGCACGCCGACGAGGACACCGCCGAGCACGGTGACCGGCGGCGCGCGACGGCCCGTATCTTCGGCTCCAAGCCGGGCGCGTACGGGGCCGGTCTGCTGCCGCTGATCGACGCCCGCAACTGGCGCTCGGACGCCGACCTCGCCGAGGTGTACGCGGTGTGGGGCGGCTACGCCTACGGGCGCGGGCTCGGGGGCCGGGCGGCGCGCGGGGACATGGAGACGGCGTTCAAGCGGATCGCCGTGGCGGCGAAGAACGTCGACACCCGCGAGCACGACCTCGTCGACGCCGACGACTACTTCCAGTACCACGGCGGCATGGTCGCCATGGTCCGGCACCTGACGGGCGCCTCCCCCGAGGCGTACGTCGGTGACTCGGCCACACCGGACCAGGTGAAGACCCGCACGCTCGGCGAGGAGACGCACCGCGTCTTCCGCGCCCGCGTGGTCAACCCGCGCTGGATGGCGGCCATGCGCCGGCACGGCTACAAGGGCGCCTTCGAGATGGCGGCGACCGTCGACTACCTCTTCGGGTACGACGCCACGGCCGGGGTCGTGGACGACTGGATGTACGAGAAGCTCGCCGGCGAGTACGTCTTCGCCCCGGAGAACCAGGAGTTCATGAAGCGATCGAATCCCTGGGCGCTGAGGGGCATCACGGAGCGTCTGCTGGAGGCGGCTGACCGAGGGCTCTGGGCGGAGCCGGACCAGGAGACCCTGGACCGGCTCCGGGCGACCTACCTCGAACTCGAGGGCGATCTGGAGGGAGACGCGTGATCTCCCTGGAAACCCCCGCGTCGGCGGGGAGCACACCAGCACACCGCCTACTGCCGGCGACACGGCCGGACCACCCCCGCGTCGGCGGGGAGCAGGCTTCGACCGTGACGGGGTCGCGGCTTGGCTGCGAGTCGTTCTGCCATGAATCCCCCGAAGGAGTGATCACCGCGTGAGCACGCCCTATCCCTTTACCGCCCTCGTCGGACAGGACAGCCTCCGCTTGGCACTGCTCATCAACGCGGTGAGCCCGGCGGTCGGCGGTGTGCTGGTGCGTGGCGAGAAGGGCACCGCCAAGTCGACGGCGGTGCGGGCCCTTTCGGCGCTGCTGCCGGAAGTCCCCGTCGTCCCCGGCTGTCGCTTCTCCTGCGACCCGGCGGCGCCGGACCCGGCGTGCCCGGACGGCCCGCACGAGCCCGGCGACGGCACCGCGCGCCCGGCCCGCATGGTCGAACTCCCCGTCGGTGCCTCGGAGGACCGGCTCGTCGGCGCCCTGGACATCGAGCGGGCGCTCTCGGAGGGCGTGAAGGCCTTCGAGCCCGGCCTGCTCGCCGACGCGCACCGCGGGATCCTCTACGTCGACGAGGTCAACCTCCTGCACGACCACCTCGTCGACCTGCTCCTGGACGCGGCGGCGATGGGCGCCTCGTACGTCGAACGCGAGGGCGTCTCCGTACGGCACGCCTCGAAGTTCCTGCTGGTCGGGACCATGAACCCGGAGGAGGGCGAGCTGCGGCCGCAGTTGCTCGACCGGTTCGGGCTGACCGTCGAGGTCGCGGCCTCGCGGGAGCCCGACCAGCGGGTGGAGGTCGTACGGCGGCGCCTCGCGTACGACGACGACCCGGCCGGCTTCGTCGCCCGGTGGGCGGACGAGGAGAGTGCCGTACGGGCGCGGATCGTGGCGGCGCGCAAGCTGCTGCCGTCGGTCCTGCTGGGTGACGGGGCGCTGAGGCAGATCGCGGCGACCTGTGCCGCGTTCGAGGTGGACGGCATGCGCGCCGACATCGTGATGGCCCGGACGGCGAGCGCGCTGGCGGCCTGGGCCGGACGGACCGAGGTGATCGCCGAGGACGTACGGCAGGCCGCGCTGCTCGCGCTGCCGCACCGCAGGCGTCGTAACCCCTTCGACGCACCGGGCCTCGACGAGGACAAGCTCGACGAGACCCTGGAGGAGTTCGGGGACGGGTCCGACGACGAGGACCCGAACCCGGATCCCGACGGGCCCGACGGGGGCGGCGGGCAGCCGCCGTCGGAGGACGGCCCTGAGGGAGGCGACACGGGTGCGCGGCCCGAGGCCGGGGAGGAGGGCGGCGAGCCGCAGCCCTCCAGTGCCGGCTCGGGCGAGCAGCAGCCGGCGCGGGCCTCCGAGCCCTTCCGTACCAAGGTGCTGAGCGTGCCCGGCCTCGGTGAGGGGGCAGCGGGGCGGCGTTCGCGGGCGCGGACCGAGCACGGGCGGACGACCGGGGCCCGGCGGCCCCGAGGGGCGCTGACCAAGCTGCACCTGGCGGCGACCGTGCAGGCGGCGGCGCCGCATCAGCGGGCGCGGGGCCGGTCGGGGCGCGGTCTCGTCGTACGCCGTGACGATCTGCGGCAGGCGACCCGGGAAGGGCGCGAGGGGAACCTCGTGCTGTTCGTCGTCGACGCCTCCGGGTCCATGGCCGCCCGGCAGCGGATGAGCGCGGTGAAGGGTGCCGTGCTGTCGCTGCTGCTCGACGCCTACCAACGGCGGGACAAGGTGGGGCTGGTGACCTTCCGGGGGGCGGCCGCCGAGGTCGCGCTGCCTCCCACCTCTTCCGTCGACGCGGCGGCGGTGCGGCTGGAGTCGCTGCCCACCGGCGGGCGGACGCCGCTCGCGGCGGGCCTGCTGCGGGCGCACGAGGTGCTGCGGGTGGAACGGCTGCGGGATCCGGCTCGGCGCGCGCTGGTCGTGGTCGTGACCGACGGGCGTGCCACGGGTGGACCCGAGCCGGTCGCCCTCGCCGGGCGTGCGGCCCGGCTGTTCGCGGCCGACTCGGTCGCCTGTGTGGTCGTGGACTGCGAGTCGGGGCCCGTGCGGCTGGGCCTGGCCGGGCAGCTGGCGGGTGAGCTGGGAGGTACGGCGGTGACGCTGGACGAGTTGCGGGCGGACTCGATCGCCGGGCTGGTCAGGGACGTTCAGGGCAATTCGAGGAGGGCCGCGTAATGCCGCAGGGACAGCCGAGTGTCGTACCGGAAGACGGTCTGACGACTCGTCAGCGTCGTAACCGGCCTCTCGTCGTCGTGCACACGGGGATCGGGAAGGGCAAGTCCACCGCCGCGTTCGGGCTCGCTCTGCGCGCCTGGAACCAGGGGTGGCCGATCGGGGTGTTCCAGTTCGTCAAGTCGGCGAAGTGGAAGGTCGGCGAGGAGAACGCGCTGCGGGTGCTGGGTGCCAGTGGTGAGGGCGGGTCCGTCGACTGGCACAAGATGGGCGAGGGCTGGTCGTGGGTGCAGCGGGGCATCCAAGGTGACAACTCGACCAACGAGGAGAAGGCCCGGGAGGGCTGGGAGCAGGTCAAGCGGGATCTGGCGGCCGAGACCTACAAGCTGTACGTGCTCGACGAGTTCGCCTATCCCCTGCACTGGGGGTGGATCGACACCGACGAGGTCGTCTCCGTGCTCCGGGACCGGCCCGGCACCCAGCATGTCGTGATCACCGGGCGCAACGCTCCCGAGAAGCTCGTCGAGTTCGCCGATCTTGTGACCGACATGTCCAAGGTCAAGCATCCGATGGACGCCGGGCAGAAGGGGCAGAGGGGCATCGAGTGGTGACTTCTTCCGTCCCTCGGCTGGTCATCGCCGCGCCCTCCTCGGGCAGCGGCAAGACCACCGTTGCCACGGGGCTGATGGCCGCGTTCGCCGCGCGGGGGCTCGCCGTGTCCCCGCACAAGGTCGGGCCCGACTACATCGACCCCGGGTACCACGCGCTCGCCACCGGGCGGGTGGGGCGGAACCTCGACGCGTATCTGTGCGGTCCGGAGCTGATCGGGCCGCTGTTCCTGCGTGGGGCGAGTGGGTGTGACATCGCCGTCGTCGAAGGTGTCATGGGGCTGTACGACGGGGCCGCCGGGGAGGGTGAACTGGCGTCCACCGCTCATGTGGCGAAGCTGTTGCGGGCGCCGGTGGTGCTGGTCGTCGACGCCTCGTCGCAGTCGCGGTCCGTGGCGGCGCTGGTGCACGGGTTCGCGTCGTGGGATCCGGAGGTGCGGGTCGGGGGCGTGATCCTCAACAAGGTCGGGTCGGATCGGCACGAGGCCTTGTTGCGGGAGGCGTTGGACTCGGCGGGGGTGCCGGTGCTGGGGGTGTTGCGGCGGGTGGCTCAGGTGTCGACGCCGTCGCGGCATTTGGGGCTGGTGCCGGTTGCCGAGCGGCGCGCTCAGGCTGTGGACGCTGTTGCGGCGATGGCGGAGCAGGTGCGGGTCGGTTGTGACCTGGAGGCGTTGGTCGCGCTGGCGCGGGGTGCCGGTGCGTTGGCCTGTGCGGGGTGGGATGCGGCTGAGGCTCTGGCTTCTTCGCCCCCGCGGCCCCTTCCCGTCCCGTCCCTGGGGGCCGCGCCCTCAGACCCCCGCTTTCGGCCCGAAGGACCTCGTCCTCGAACTCCCCCAGAGGGGGGACCCCCAGACGGGCTGGATATCGCGGAGCGTCGCTCAGAAGTGAGGGTTGCCGTCGCCGGGGGGCCCGCCTTCACCTTCTCCTATGCCGAGCACGCCGAGCTGCTCACCGCGGCGGGCGCCGAGGTGGTCACCTTTGACCCTCTGCGGGACGAGCAACTGCCCGACGGTACGCGCGGGTTGGTCATCGGGGGTGGGTTTCCCGAGGTGTATGCCTCCGAGCTGTCGGCCAACGAACCGCTGCGCAAGGCCGTTGGCGCGCTCGCGGACAGTGGTGCTCCTGTCGCCGCGGAGTGTGCCGGGCTGCTGTACCTGTGCCGTGAACTGGACGGGCAGCCCATGTGCGGGGTGCTCGACGCCTCCGCGCGGATGGGCGAGCGGCTGACCCTGGGCTACCGGGACGCCGTGGCCGTGAGTGACAGTGTGCTCGCCGTCGCGGGGACGCGGATGCGGGGGCACGAGTTTCATCGGACGGTGGTGGAGCCCGGTGCGGGGGCCGGTGCTGCCTGGGGGGTGCGGACTCCGCAGCGGCGGGTCGAAGGTTTTGTGGAGCGCGGTGTGCACGCGAGTTATCTGCACACGCACTGGGCGTCCGAGCCCGGTGTGGCCCGTCGGTTCGTGGAGAGGTGCCGGACGTCATGAGCAGCAGGTTGATCGGAGTCGGGGTCGGACCCGGGGATCCGGAGCTGGTGACCGTCAAGGGCGTCAACGCTCTGCGGGCCGCCGAGGTCGTCGTCGTGCCGGTGATGGACACCGGTGAGCGGGGGCGCGCGGAGGCCACCGTGCTGCACTACGTGCCCGGGGACAAGGTCGTACGGGTCGTGTTCGCGCTGAACGAGCGGACCGACCGGGCTCGGCGGGAGGCCGCCTGGGACGCCGCCGGGGAGCGGGTCGCCCAGCTGCTCGAAGCTCATGGCTCCATCGCCTTCGCGACCATCGGCGACCCGAACGTGTACTCCACCTTCACCTATCTCGCGCAGACCATCGGCGAGCTGGTGCCGGGCGTCGTCGTGGAGACCGTGCCCGGGATCACCGCGATGCAGGACCTGGCGGCGCGGTCGGGGGCGGTGCTGACGGAGGGGACCGAACCGCTGACACTGGTGCCGGTCACCGCCGGGACCGCCGTGCTCAAGGACGCGTTGAACGGACCCGGGACCGTCGTCGCCTACAAGTTCGGGCGGCAGGCGCAGGAGGTGGCCGAGGCGCTGCGGGAGAGCGGGCGGATCGGCGACGCGGTGTGGGGTTCGGCGCTCGGGCTGCCGGAGGAGTCCATCCGGCCGGCCGCCGAGCTGGACGGGGAGCCCCTGCCGTATCTCTCGACGCTCATCGCGCCCCCGCCGCGCGGGGGCGGGCGGGGCGGCAAGCTGTGACAGCCCCCAGAGCATCACTCGGCGATGCCCACCACCAGCCAGATGAACGCCGCGCCCGCGATCGTGCACAGCACGGTCGAGCGGGCGGGGTGTTCGTGGTGGGCCTCGGGCAGGATCTCGGCCGCCGCGAGGTAGAGCAGCGCGCCGCCGAAGAAGCCGAGGTAGCCACCGAGCAGGGGCTCCGGGATGGTGAACAACAGCGTCGAGGCGGCGCCCAGCACGGGGGCGGCCGCGTCCGCGAACAGCATGGCGAGGGCTCTGCGGCGGGCGTTCCCGTACAGGCTCGTGATCGTGTACGTGTTGAAGCCGTCCGCGAAGTCGTGGGCGACGACGGCCAGCGCGACCGCCGCGCCCATGCCGCCGCCCACCTGGAAGGCCGCGCCGATCGCGACGCCGTCCATGGCGCTGTGGCCGACCATCGCGGCCGCGGCCGTCAGGCCCACCTCGGGGGCGCGGCCGTTCACCTCTTCGGCGCCGTGCGCGGCCTGCCGTACCGCGAGCAGACGTTCCACCAGATGGGCCATCAGGAACCCGGCCACGAACAGGAGCAGGGCCGCGGGTACGCCGAACACCTCGGTGCCGGCCGCGTCCAGCGCCTCCGGCAGCAGGTCCAGGCCGACCACGCCCAGCATCAGGCCGCCGGCCAGGCCAAGGACCAGATGGCGGCGGTCGGTCACGCGCAGTGCCGTCCAGCCGCCGGCCAGCGTCATCAGGAACGCGCCGAGCGCGACGAGGACCGCCATGTGCCCTTGGTATCCGATCAAGCCCCCGTTACGCACATCCAAGCCCCGGTGACGCGCACCCGACGCCGGCGCCCGCACCGCTCGTAAGACCCAGTGACACCTCGTGACACCTCGTGACACCTCGCAAGACCTTGAAGAGAGGACCGTTTCCCATGGCCGATGCCCCCACCGGCAAGGTGACCTTCGTCGGTGCCGGCCCCGGCGCCGCCGACCTGCTGACGTTCCGTGCCGCGCGTGCCATCGCCGAGGCCGACGTCGTGATCTGGGCTGCCAGCCTGGTCCAGGAGGAGGTCCTCCAGCACGCGCGTGAGGGCGCGGAGATCCTCGACTCGGCCACGATGTCCCTGGAGGACGTGGTGGCCGTCTACGAACGGGCACTGACGGAGGGCCTGCGCGTGGCCCGTATCCACTCCGGCGACCCGGCCCTGTGGGGCGGTACGCAGGAGCAGCTCGACCGGTGCGCCCGGATCGGCATCGACACCGAGGTGATCCCGGGTGTCTCCGCATTCTCCGCCGTCGCGGCGCTCGCGCAGCGCGAGCTGACCATCCCCGAGGTCGCGCAGTCCGTGGTGCTCACCCGTCTCGGCGGCGGCAAGACGCCGATGCCGCCCGGGGAGGAGGTGCGGGAGTTCGCCAAGCACGGCACCACCATGGCGATCTTCCTGTCGGCGGCCCGCAGCGGGCAGCTGGTGCGGGAGCTGCTGGAGGGCGGCTACCCGACCGGCACGCCGGTCGTGGTGGCGTACCAGGCGACCTGGCCGGAGGAGCTGATCGTGCGGTGCACGATCGAGACGCTGGAGGAGACGGTCAAGGAGCACAAGCTCTGGAAGCACACCCTCTTCCTGGTGGGCCCGGCCCTCGACGCCGAGGGCACCCGCTCGCACCTGTACCACCCCGGACATTTCCACGGGTACCGCAAGGCCGACCCGGAGGCCCGCAGGGCCCTGCGCTCCCGGGGTGCGAGCACGTGATCACAGTGGTCGGTACGGGGACCGGGGCGCCGCTTCCGGCCGGGGTGCTGGCCGGGGCGCGGCTCGTCGTCGGCGGCCGCCGGCATCTGGCCGCCGCGCCGGTCCCGGCCGACGCCGAACAGGTCGTGCTCGGTGCGCTGGCGCCCGCGCTGGACGTCATCGAGCGGCACCTGGAGAAGCGGAACCCCGTCGTCGTGCTGGCCTCCGGGGATCCCGGGTTCTTCGGGATCGTGCGGGTGCTGTCCGAACGGTTCGGGGCGGCGGCGCTCGATGTCCGGCCGGGGGTCTCGGCCGTGGCCGCCGCCTTCGCGCGGGCCGGGCTGCCGTGGGACGACGCGGTGGTGGTCAGCGCGCACGGGCGTGACCTGCGGACGGCCGTCAACGTGTGCCGGGCGCGGCCGAAGGTCGCCGTGCTGACCGGGCCGGGGGCCGGGCCCGCCGAACTGGGCGCCGCCCTCAGGGCCGACGCGCGGGTCCTGGTCGTCGCCTCCGCGCTGGGTTCCGCGGCCGAGCGCCTGGAGCGGGTGACGCCGGCGGAGGCCGCCGCCCGAGACTGGGGCGACACGGTGAACGTGGTGCTGTGCCTGGACGGGTCGCGGGCGCTCGGTCCCGTGCGCACGGTCGCCGGGCCGCCCGCCGGGCCCGCCGCCTGGGCGTTGGACGAGGACGAGTTCACCCACCGGGACTCCATGATCACCAAGTTCGAGGTGCGGGCGCTGGCGTTGGCCCGGCTCGGTCCCCGCCTCGGTGACCTGGTGTGGGACATCGGCGCGGGCTCCGGCTCGGTGGCCGTGGAGTGCGCGCGGTTCGGCGCCGCCGTCACGGCGGTCGAGAAGACCCTGGACGGCGTCGAGCGGATCCGGGCGAACGCCGCCGCGCACGGGGTCGACGTACGGGTCGTGCACGGGGCGGCGCCGACCGTGCTGTCCGACCTCGACGATCCCGACGCCGTGTTCGTGGGCGGCGGGGGGCGCGAACTGCCCGCCGTCGTCACGGCGTGCGCGCGGCGGGCGCGGCGGACGGTCGTCGTCGCCATGGCGGCGCTCGACCGGGTCCCGGCCACGCGCGCGGCGCTCACCGGCGCCGGCTTCACCTGTGACGGGGTGCTGCTGCAGTCGTCCCGGCTCGCGCCGCTGCCGGGGGACGTGACCCGGCTCGCCGCGACCAACCCGGTTTTCCTGCTGTGGGGCGTCCGGCCCCAAGCGCTTGAAAGAAGAGGAGTTGCTCAGTGATCGGCCTCATTTCCGCCACCGCGGCGGGGGCGGCTGCGCGGGACCGGCTGGCCGCGGCGTGGCCGGACCGTACGCGCGTGTACGAGGGTCCCGTGGGGGACGCCGTACGTGCCGCGTTCGCGCAGTGCGAGCAGCTCGTGTGTTTCCTGGCGACGGGAGCGGTCGTACGGCTGGTCGCGCCGCTGCTCGGCGACAAGGCGTCCGACCCGGGTGTGGTGTGCGTCGACGAGGGCGGCCGGTTCGCCGTGTCGCTGGTCGGCGGGCACGGCGGCGGCGCCAACGAACTCGCCCGCGAGGTCGGCGAGTTGCTGGCGGCACAGCCCGTGGTGACGACGGCGACGGACGCGGTGGGGGTGCCCGGCCTCGACACGCTCGGGTTCCCGGTGGAGGGCGATGTCGCGGCCGTCTCGCGCGCCCTGCTCGACGGCGAACCGGTGGCCCTGAAGGCGGACTTCGCCTGGCCTCTTCCGCCGCTCCCGGTCGCCTCGGAGGGCTCGTACGCGATCAGGCTGACGGACCGCCTCGTCGAGCCCGCCGCGCACGAGGTCGTCCTGCGGCCCCCGTCCCTCGTGGTGGGCGTCGGCGCCTCCAAGGGCGCCCCGGCCGACGAGGTGCTGGGGCTGGTGGAGGCCGCGCTGGCGGACGCGGGACTGTCCGCCAAAAGCATCGCCGAACTCGCCACCGTCGACGCCAAGGCCGGGGAACCGGGGATCGTGGAGGCCGCCCGGCGTCTGGGCGTGCCGCTGGTCACCCACGTGGCCGAGGAGCTGGCCGCCGTGGACGTGCCCAACCCGTCCGGCGCGCCCCTCGCGGCCGTCGGCACTCCGTCCGTGGCCGAGGCCGCCGCGCTCGTCGGCGGGGGCGAACTGCTCGTCCCCAAGCGAAAGTCGGACCGCGCGGACGGGCGGCCCGCCATGGCGACCTGTGCCGTCGTACGGCGGCCCGCGCGCGGCCGGCTCGCGGTCGTCGGGCTCGGTCCCGGCGCCCGGGACCTGCTCACGCCCCGGGCGAAGGCGGAGCTGCGGCGCGCTTGCGTGCTCGTCGGTCTCGACCAGTACGTCGACCAGATCCGCGACCTGCTGCGGCCGGGCACCCGGATCCTGGAGTCGGGGCTCGGGGCCGAGGAGGAGCGGGCGCGAACGGCTGTGGAGGAGGCGCGGAAGGGACAGGCCGTCGCGCTGATCGGCAGCGGGGACGCCGGCGTGTACGCCATGGCCTCCCCCGCGCTCGCCGAGGCGTCCGACGACATCGACGTGACCGGCGTGCCCGGTGTCACCGCGGCGCTCGCCGCGGCCGCCATCCTCGGTGCGCCGCTGGGCCACGACCACGTGTCCATCAGCCTCTCCGATCTCCACACCCCCTGGGAGGTCATCGAGCGGCGGGTGCGGGCGGCGGCCGAGGCCGACATCGTCGTGACCTTCTACAACCCGCGCAGCCGGGGCCGGGACTGGCAGCTGCCGAAGGCCCTCGCCATCCTCGCCGAGCACCGGGAGGCGGCCACACCGGTCGGTGTCGTGCGCAACGCGTCGCGGCCGGACGGGTCGAGCCGGCTGACGACGCTGGCCGCCCTGGACCCGGCGACCGTCGACATGATGACCGTCGTGACCGTGGGCAACACGGCGACCCGGGACATCGCGGGGCGCATGGTGACACCGCGCGGTTACCGGTGGCAGGAGAGCCCGCAGGAGGAGCCCAAGTGAACCGTGTGGATCGTGTGATTCATCCGATCGAGCAGGAGTCCTTCCGGCGGCTGCGCGCCCGTCTGGACACCTCGCACTTCCCGCCGCTGACCCGGGCCGTGGTGGAGCGCGTCATCCACTCCGCGGCCGACCTGGAGTACGCGTCGGATCTCGTCATGGACGAGGGCGAGTTGGAGAAGGCGCATTCCGCTCTGCACGCCGGTGCGCCCGTCGTCGTGGACGTGGAGATGGTCGCGGCCGGGATCACCCGGCGCGAGACCGTCTGCCGGCTCAGGGACGCCGTGGCCGGTCCGGAGCTGACCCGCTCCGCGCACGCCATCCGGCTCGCCTACGAGCAGGTCGGTCCCGGCGCCCTCTGGGTGATCGGCAACGCGCCGACCGCCCTGGAGGAGCTGCTGACCCTGGACGCGTCCCCCGCGCTCGTCATCGGTCTGCCCGTCGGTTTCGTCGGCGCGGCCGAGTCCAAGGCCGCGCTCCGCGAGAGCGGGCTGCCCGCCGTGAGCAACGTGTCCGAGAAGGGCGGTTCGGCGGTGGCCGCGGCCGCGCTCAACGCCCTTCTCTACCACCGTACTTCGCACCCAGATTCGCATTCCGAGGAGAAATCGTGACCACCCCGCCGCCCGCCCTGCTCATCGCCGGTCATGGCACCCGGGACGACGCGGGAGCCGAGGCGTTCCGCGACTTCGTCCGTGAGCTGGGCGACCGCCACCCCGAACTGCCCGTCGCGGGCGGCTTCATCGAGCTGTCCCCGCCGCCGCTGGGAGACGCGGTCACCGAGCTGGTGGAGCGGGGCGTACGACGGTTCGCCGCCGTACCGCTGATGCTGGTGTCCGCCGGCCACGCCAAGGGAGACATCCCGGCCGCGCTGGCCCGCGAGAAGGAACGGCACCCCGGGATCTCGTACACCTACGGCCGTCCGCTGGGCCCGCACCCCGCGCTGCTGTCCGTCCTGGAGCGGCGCCTCGACGAGGCGCTCGGCACCGCGGCGCGCAGGCCCGAGGACCGCGCCGACGTGACCGTGCTGCTGGTCGGGCGGGGCTCGACGGACCCGGACGCGAACGCCGAGGTGCACAAGGCGGCGCGGCTGCTGTGGGAGGGGCGCGGGTACGCGGGCGTGGAGACCGCGTTCGTGTCGCTGGCGGCACCGGACGTGCCGAGCGGGCTCGACCGGTGCGTGAAGCTGGGGGCGCGGCGGATCGTCGTCCTGCCCTACTTCCTGTTCACCGGCATCCTGCCCGACCGGGTGCGACAGCAGACGGAGGGCTGGGCGGCCGCGCACCCGGAGGTAGAGGTGCGGTCCGCGGACGTGATCGGCCCGGAGCCGGAGCTGCTCGACCTCGTGATGGAACGGTACGAGGAGGCCCTCAAGGGCGACCTGCGGATGAACTGCGACACCTGCGTGTACCGGATCGCGCTTCCTGGCTTCGAGGACAAGGTGGGTCTGCCGCAGCAGCCGCACTTCCACCCCGACGACGACGACCACCACGGACACCACCATGGCGCCCACTCCCATGCCCACTGAGGGACACGACCTGCGGCACCACGGTGACGCCGAGGTGCGGGACGACGGCGCGCGGCTGACCGACCTGGCGGTGAACGTCCGCGCGGACACGCCTCCGGCGTGGCTGCGGGAGCACCTCGCCGGCTCGCTCGGCGATCTGGCCGCCTATCCGGACGGACGGGCCGCGCGGGCCGCGGTCGCGGCGCGGCACGGGCTCCCGGTGGAGCGGGTGCTGCTGACGGCGGGCGCCGCGGAGGCCTTCGTGCTGCTCGCGCGGGCCCTGAAGGTCCGCCGGCCGGTCGTGGTGCACCCGCAGTTCACCGAACCGGAGGCGGCGCTGCGGGACGCCGGCCACACCGTCGACCGGGTGCTGCTGCGGGAGGAGGACGGCTTCCGGCTGGACCCGGCGGCCGTCCCCGACGACGCGGACCTGGTCGTGATCGGCAACCCCACGAACCCGACGTCGGTGCTGCACCCGGCCGCCACGATCGCCCGACTGGCCCGTCCCGGCCGGACCCTGGTCGTCGACGAGGCGTTCATGGACGCGGTGCCGGGTGAGCGGGAGGCCCTGGCCGGCCGCACCGACGTGCCCGGTCTCGTGGTCCTGCGCAGCCTGACCAAGACGTGGGGGCTGGCCGGGCTGCGGATCGGGTACGTACTGGCCGCGCCCGAGACGATCGCGGACCTGGAGCGGGCCCAGCCCCTGTGGCCCGTCTCCACACCCGCCCTCGCCGCGGCCGAGGCGTGCGTGTCGCCGCGGGCCCTGGCGGAGGCGGCCCACGCGGCCCACCGCGTCACCGCGGACCGGGCCCATCTCGTCGCGGGGCTGGAGGAGTTCGCCGCGGACGGGCTACGGGTGGCCGGACCGGCCGAGGGCCCCTTCGTGCTCCTGCGGCTGCCGCGTGCCGTCGCAGTCCGCCGCCACCTGCGTGACCTGGGCTTTGCGGTCCGTCGCGGGGACACGTTCCCCGGGCTCGGCGAGGAGTGGCTGCGGCTGGCGGTGCGGGACCGGGTGACGGTCAACTCGTTCCTTCAGGCACTGGACCGGGCGATGGCTCTGGCGCATCACTGAGCCGCGGCGCCACCCGCTCCCGGGCGCCGTCCGGGAAGCGGATCTCCACGGTTCCGTCCGCGGCGACCGACGCGCTCGCTCCCGGGCGCAGGGCGTCCGGGTCGGCGCTGAGCACCACGAGGGTCACCAACAGGCGGACGCTGTCGCGCAGTTCGAGCACGGGCGTCGCCGAGTGGTGGCCGACGGCGTTGGTGCCCAGCGCCGTCGTGACCGTGCCCTCGGCGCCGTCCCAGCCGAACAGGCCGGTGATCGCGCTGGTCAGCCCGTCCGCCCGGCGGGCCGACGCGTGGCCCGGGCCGGTCCGGGCAACCGGCGGCGCGGTGTCGTCGGCGACGGCCCAGCCGCCTTCGCGGACCGCGGTCCCGGGCGGGACGCCGAGGTGGTGGACGCGGACCTCCCACGGGCCGTGGACCACGCTCACCGTCTCGATGCGATGCCCCCGCGCCCGGTGCCAGGAGGCGGCACGGCCGTCCGAGGCGCCGAGCGGGTGGATGCGGCCGCGCGGGGACGGCGTGCCGTCGGGGGCGAGCAGGGCGATGTGGTTGTCCGGGCCGGTGTCCGGGGCCGGAGGCGTTTCGGGGGCCGTCGCGCTGGAGTACGCGAACCGGGCGTAGTGCGGGCTGTCCTCGGCGGTCGCCGGCGGTGGCGGGAGCCGGTCGCTGCCGTGGTTGACGAGCCGGACGATCCCGTCGGCCGCGGTGGTGTGCAGGAGCCAGCCGGGGGCCGGGAGGGCGAGGCGGACGTCGGCAGTGTCCACGGGGGCGGGCTCCTCGGGTGCCGTCCACACCGGGTGGCTCTCGGGCAGCAGCAGGCCGAGGAATGCCTTGCTCGCCCAGTACGGGGAGGCGGGGCCCGAGTAGCGCTGGGTGACGGGGAGGAAGGGGCGGTACCAGCCGAGGGTGAGCAGACCCCGCTCGTCGGGCGCGCCCCGTTCGGCGAAGTGCCGCAAGGCGCCCGAGGCGAGGCGGCGGGTGCGGCCGGGCGGCAGCGGGGTGGCGTCGGCGAGGACGCCCGCCCACAGCGGGGCGGCGGTCGCGAAACGGTAGGTGAGGGACCGGCCCTGGTGCAGCGGGGCCCCGTCGGAGCCGAAGAAGTGCTGGTGGACGGCGAGGAACTCGCGCAGGCGGCCGCGGTGCCGGGCCACCGCCTCCGGGTTCGCACGCGGTCCCGCGATGCGCGCCCACAGCACCGGGTACAGGTGCAGCGCCCAGGCGTTGTAGTAGTCGAACTTGCGGCCGTCGCCGTCGGTGTACCAGCCCTCGCCCCGGTACCAGTCGTCGAGGCGGGCGAGCCCGGCGTCGATCTCGGCGCGGCGGTGCGGGGCGCCGACGGAGGCCAGGAACTCCTCCGTGATGACCTGGAACAGGCGCCAGTTGGAGTCGTTGACGTCCGCGCCGACGAAACCGCCCAGCCAGTCGGCGACCTGTCCGCGCACGCCGTCGTCGAGGTGGTCCCACAGCCAGCGGCGGGACTCGTGCAGGGCGATCGCGATCGACGCGGCCTCGACCATGGGCTGCGCGCGGTCGGTGATGGGCGGCCAGCGTTCGGCGCCGCGCGGGTCCGTGCCGGCGGCGAGTCCGGCCGCGTACCGCTCGATCAGGGCGGGACCGACGCGGCCGTCCGAGCCCGCGATACGGAACGCCGCCAGCAGGAACGACCGCGCGAAGCCCTCCAGCCCGTCCGACCACGGGCCGGAGTGACTGGGCGGCCCGGGCAGCCGGTACTGGGCGAAGCCAGGCGAGGCGTACGGCAACAGCCCGTCGAGAAGCCGGTCGGCGATCGCCTCCCAGTGGGCGCGGGTCCACCCGGTGACGGGCGAGAGCACCCGGTCGGCCGGAGGCAGTCCGGAAAGGTTCGGCAGCTGCGTCGGATCGTCGGGCAGCGACACGTGCGGCGCGGTCATACGGGGGTGGGTCCTCCGTCTCGGTGGTGGCCGGGGGTGGGCAACGCGGCGTGCTGGCCGGGGGCGGGGCCACGCGGCGGAATACGGCGGCGTCGGTGCGGGTCCTCCGTCGGTCGGTGGCTGCCGCGGGCGGGCGACGCCGCGGCATACGGCGATCAGGCTGGAGGCCCCCGGTGGATCGGCGGTGGCCGGGGCCGGGCCACACCGCGGCATGCGGCGAGGTGGGTGCAGGTCCTCCGTCGGTCGGCGGTGGCCGGGGGCGGAAGGCCGGGCTCCGGCACACGTTGTGGGCGGTGGCCGGGGGCGGAAGGCCGCGCTCCGGCGCACGTTGTCGGCGGTGGTCGGGGGCGGAAGGCCGCGCTCCGGCGCACGTTGTCGGCGGGTGCGGGGTCTCCCTCGGTCGGCGGGGGTCGGGGCGGGGCGGGGCGGGTCGCGCTCCGGCGTACGACGACGGGGGCGCGGTTCTCCCTCAGTGGGCGGTGGCCGGGGGCGGGGCCACGCTGCGGCGTACGACGATGTGGGTGCCGAGGAGGTGGTGGCTGCCGGCGGCGTGGTCGGGGTCGCGCAGGGCGATGCGGACGGCGGCGCGGCCGAGTTCCTCGGCGGGGGTGCGGACGGTGGTGAGGGGCGGGTTGAAGTCCTCGGCGAGGGGGATGTCGTTGTAGCCGACGACGGAGATGTCGTCGGGGACGCTCAGGCCCGCGTCGGCGATGGCGCGCAGGGCTCCGGCGGCGACCATGTCGTCCCCGGCGAAGACCGCCGTGAACTCCCGTGTCTCCTTGAGAAGTGCGGTCATCGCGTGCAGCCCGGCCACGCGGCCCAGGCCGCAGTCGACGACGTGCGCGGCGCTCGGCGGCAGTCCGTGCTCGGCGAGCGCGGCCCGGTAGCCCGTGACGCGGGCGTCGAGGGCGGTGTTGCCGGGCAGCCCGCCGAGGAAGACGATCCTGCGGTGGCCGGCCGACAGCAGGTGCCCGGTGACGGCCCGCGCGCCCGCCTCGTTGTCGAACTCGACCACCAGCGCGGGGATGTCGGGATCCGGGGCGGGCCTGCCGCACAGCACCAGCCGGGCACCGGTGGCGTCCAGGGCCTGGGCGTAGTGGGCGACCCGCTCGCGGTAGGCGTCGTCCTCGACGACCCCGCCGACCAGGATCACCAGCCTGGCTCCCTCCTCCCGCATGAGCTGCACGAACTCCATCTCGCGCTGCGGGTCCCCGCCGGTCGCGCCGACCACGCACAGCCAGCCGCGGTCGGCGGCCTCCGCCTCGACGCCCTCGGCGACCTGGGCGTAGAACGGGCTCGTCACCTGGCGGACGACGACCGCGGCCATCTTGCGGCCGCCGCCGACCAGGGCGCGGGCGTGCGCGTTCGCGACGTAGTCGAGGTCACGGGCGGCGCGCAGGACGCGGGCCCGCGTCGCGGGGGGCACCGGGTGGTTGCCGCTGAGCGCGCGGGAGGCGGTGGCCATGGACACGCCCGCCCGCTCCGCGACCTCCCTGATCGTGACCCGCCGCTTGGACCCCATGTCGTTCCCCATCCCCCGCGCTCCTCTTCCACCGGCAGCCGTCACGTGTTGGCCGCGTAGTCCTTCGCGAACTCCTCGGCCATTCTGTCGCCGCCCCGGGCCCGCCACTTCTTCACGGCCCCGTCCCACTCCGAAAGCGGGATGCGCCCGGCGACGATGCCGGTGACGGTGTCGTCGAGGAGCGCCTTGAGCGTGGTGCCCTGGGCGTTCTTCGTCCGGGACTGCAGGCCGTAGGAGGCGTTGCGGACGGCGTGCGGGACGGTCTTGAGCTGCCAGGCGTGCAGCGCCCGTACGGCGTCGGGCATGCCCGGCACGAACAGCACCTGGGGGCCTTCGGCGAGGTACTTCAGCGGCAGGTTGGTGTTGTTCTCCACCTCGCCGAGCTTGGTGGGCTGCGGTGAGCCGTCCTTGCCGCGGGTGAAGTGGGTGCCCTCGACGCCGTAGTGGACGAGTTCCCACTCCTGGCTGCCGAAGGGCGCGGCGAGGTAGTCGAGGATGCGCAGCAGCAGCTCGACGCGTTCCTTCTTGGCCTTCTTGAGCACGGTGTAGCCGAAGGAGCGGCGGGCCGCGACGATGCCGCCGGGCGTGCCGTCGACGCTGTACGGGAGCGCGGCGGCCGGGGTCAACTTGCCCTGGGATTCCCGGTACTTGGGCAGGTAGGCGCCGAAGCCGTCCTGCATGGAGCCGACCGTGCCGTTGTAGTAGAGGGTGGTGAGGTCGATCTGGGAGATGGACGTGGCGTCCGGGTGGTAGGAGCCGTCCTTGCGCAGCCGGGACTGGAAGGCGATCGAGGCCTTGAAGCGTTCGTCGGCCCAGCCCGGCAGGAAGGTGCCGTCCTTGGTGACGGCCCACTCCTGGGGTGCGTTGTGGGCGGCGGAGTGCACGGCGTTGCCGAACAGGGAGCCCTGCGCGGCGCCGAGTGCGTAAGTACGGCCGTTGGTGGCCTTCTTGGCGGCGGCGGCGAAGTCGTCGGCGCTCCAGCCCTCCGTCATGCCGGCGTCGGCGAACATGCCCTGGTTGAGCCAGAGGGTGGAGCCGGGCAGCGGGCGCTCCAGCGGGATGCCGAAGACCCGGCCGCCGATGCGGCCCATGTCGCGCCAGGCGTGGGTGGGGATGTTCGCGAGGTTGGGGTAGTCGGTGATCGCCTCGCCGGACAGGTACGGCGTGAGGTCCTCGGCCCGCCGCTGCACGAACTCGGCCTCGCGGGGCAGGACGAACCCGGTGAAGAGGTTGATGATGTCCGGCAGGGCGTCGGCGTCGCCGGCCATCACCGTGGCCATCTTCTTCTGGTAGTCGGCCTGGGAGACGATCGTGTACTCGATCTTCACGCCGAGGGCCTTCTCGACGGCGGCCCAGAACCGGTTCGCCGAGGCGGGCTTGGGCGGGGTGCCGAAGGACACCGACATGACCTTGACGGTGGAGCCGTCGCCCGGGGTGCGGGAGACGGACTTGACCAGGTCGGAGGGGTAGGCGGTGTATCCGGCCTGGACTCCGTCGCCGGTGGGGGCGAGGTCCGGCTTTGGGCCGGTGGCGGGCTTGTACGCGGGCCAGGGGGCGAGTTTCTTGCCCGCGTTGGAGACGTCGCTGTCGCCGGAGCTGGTGGAGCAGGCGGTCAGCAGGGCGGGGGCGGCGATCGCTGCGCCGCCCGCGGCCACGGATCGCAGCAGGGTACGGCGGGACATGCTGGGCATGGGCAAGTCACCTTTCTACACACGGCTCTTGATGACGGGTCGGCCGGCAACGGGCCGGTCAGCTCTTGATGGCGCCCGTGAGCACGCCCTTCGTGAAGTACTTCTGCAGGAACGGGTAGACCAGCAGGATCGGCACGGTGGCGATCACCAGCACCGCCATCTGCACGGTCTGCGGGGCGGTGACCGTGCCCTCGCCGGTCGTCGCGTCGGTGAGCCCGGAGCCGGCCACCACGTAGGTGCGCAGCACCTGTTGGAGGGGCCAGTGGTCGCTCTCCAGGTACAGGGAGGCGTAGAACCAGGAGTTCCAGTAAGACACCGCGTAGAACAGGCCGACCACGGCGAGGGCCGCCTTGGACAGCGGCAGGACGACGGAGAACAGCACCCGCCAGTCCCCCGCCCCGTCGAGCCGCGCGGCCTCGTACAGCTCCTCGGGGATGCCCTGGAAGAAGCCGCGCAGGACGACGAGGTTGAAGACGTTGACCAGGACGGGCAGGACCAGCGAGGCGTAACTGTCCAGCAGGCCCAGCTCCTTGACCAGCAGGAAGCTCGGGATCATGCCGGGCGGGAAGAGGAAGGTGAACAGGATGAGGAGCAGGACCGGTTTGCCGCCGAAGACTCCGGGGCGGGACAGGGCGTAGGCGAGGGTCACCGTGCAGGCGAGGCTGAGCAGGGTGCCGACGATCGTGACGCCGGCGCTGACGCCGAGGGCGTGGGTGACGATGCCGCCGTCGAGGATGTCGCGGTAGGCGTCGAGGGACGGTTCGGTCGGCCACAGCACCCAGCCGCCGTTGTCGACGACCTCGTCGGTGGAGGCCAGCGACGTCGACACGATGACGAGGAACGGCACGCAGACCAGCAGGACGACGGCGACGAGCGCGAGGGCCTTCGCGGCCTGCGTGAGCGGCTTGGGCTTCTCCAGCCAGCCGGGACGGACAGCGGCCCGGGTGCGGGCACTCACTTGTAGACCCCCTGTTCGCCGAGACGGTGGGCGACCTTGTTGGCGGCGTAGACGAGCAGGGCGCCGATCACGCCCTTGAACAGGCCCGCGGCGGCGGCGAATCCGTAGTCGCCGCCGACGATGCCCTGGTAGTAGACGAAGGTGTCGATGATCTCGGCGGCCTCCGGGCCGACCGCGTCGCGCTGCAGCAGCATCTGCTCGAAGCCGACGGAGAGGATGTCGCCGAGCCGCATGATGAGCAGCAGGACGATCACCGGGCGGATCGCGGGCAGCGTGACGTGCCAGAAGCGCCGCCAGGGCCCGGCGCCGTCGATCGCGGCGGCCTCGTACTGCTGCTCGTCGACCTGCGCCAGCGCGGCGAGGAAGATGATCGTGCCCCAGCCGGCGTCCTTCCAGATGACCTGGGCGACGGTGAGCGGCTTGAAGACGTCGGGGTTGCCGATGATGTCGACGGTGCTCAGCCCCATGCCGTCCAGCGAGGTGTTGAGCAGTCCGGTGTCGCCGAGCAACTGCTGGAAGAGGGCGACGACGATCACCCACGAGATGAAGTGCGGCAGGTAGGCCACCGACTGCACGAAGCGGCGCACCGAGCTCCAGGTGAGGCTGTGCAGGAGCAGGGCGAGGCCGAGCGGCACCGGGAAGTAGAAGGCCAGCTGCAGGACGGCGATCCAGACGGTGTTGAGCACCGCGTCCCAGAAGGCGCCGTCCTCGAACATCCGCTGGAAGTTGCCGAGCCCGACCCAGGGACTGCCCCAGAGGCCATCGAAGGGGACGTACTCCTTGAAGGCGATGACGTTGCCGGCCAGGGCGCCGTAGTGGAACAGCAGGAAGTAGGCGAGGCCGGGCAACAGAAGCAGGATCAGACCGCGACTCTGCAAACGTTTTCGTCGCGGATGCTCACCGCTGGTTCGACGGCGAGTTGTGTCAACCTCCTCCGTACCTGCGCGTTCCCGTAGGACAGCGACCACGGGTCCCCCTCGAGTCTCGATGTCGGAGTGAGGGGAAGTTAAAACGTTTTCATTCGGCAGTCAACAGGTCTGACACAGAAGGGCTGTTGACTGCGAACACGCTCGGCCGGTCAGCTCCGGCTGCGGCGCCCCGGCGCCAACTCCGCTGCGGCCGGGGCGACCTGCGACTTCACGTGGGCGGCCGGGGCCGTGCCGGTCCCGTGCCCGCCGAGGAGTGCGCTCGGTGGGGCACAGGCCGTTCGCTCACCCCACGACCCGCCCGTTCAGCACCACCCGCAGCGGGTCCGCGAGTACGCGGACGTCCGTGCGGGGGTCCCGTTCGTACACCACCAGGTCCGCCGCCGCGCCCTCCTCCAGGCCGGGGCGGCCGAGCCACGTCCGGGCGGCCCAGGTCGTCGCCGCGAGGGCCTTCAGCGGTGGGATCCCGGCCGTCACCAGTTCCGCGACCTCCGCCGCCGCCAGACCGTGGGGCAGGGTGCCGCCGGCGTCCGTGCCGACGAAGACCGGGATACCGGCGTCGTAGGCGTTGCGGACCGTGTCGTAGCGGCGTGCGTGCAGGCGGCGCATGTGGGCGGCCCAGCGGGGGAACCGGGACTCGCCGCCCTCGGCCAGCAGGGGGAACGTGGCGATGTTGACCAGCGTCGGGACGATCGCCACGCCACGGGAGGCGAACAGGGGGATCAGCTCGTCCGTCAGGCCCGTCGCGTGCTCGATGCAGTCGATGCCGGACTCCACCAGGTCACGGAGCGAGTTCTCGGCGAAGCAGTGCGCCGTCACCCGCGCACCCAGCCGGTGGGCCTCCGCGATCGCCGCCTCGGCGGCCTCCCGCGGCCAGCTGGGTGCCAGGTCGCCCACCTCGCGGTCGATCCAGTCGCCGACCAGCTTCACCCAGCCGTCGCCGCGCCGGGCCTCCCGGGCGACGTACGCCACCAGGTCGTCCGGCTCGATCTCGTGGGCGTAGCCCCGGATGTAGCGGCGCGTGCGCGCGATGTGCCGACCCGCCCGGATGATCTTCGGCAGGTCCTCGCGGTCGTCGATCCAGCGGGTGTCGGAGGGGGAACCCGCGTCGCGGATCAGCAGGGTGCCGGCCTCGCGGTCGGTCAGCGCCTGCTTCTCCGCGACGTCCTGCTCGACCGGCCCGTGCGGGCCCAGGCCCACGTGGCAGTGCGCGTCGACCAGGCCGGGAAGCGCCCACCCCGACACCCGGCGGATGTCACGGGCGCCGACGGGACGGTCGTAGGAGATCCGGCCGTCGACGATCCACAGCTCGTCCCGGACGTCCTCGGGCCCGGCCAGGATCCGGCCCTTCACGTGCAGCACCGCGCGATCGCTCATGAACGGCACCTTAGCCAGCCCCGGTGTCACTGCTCCCAGGGTGGTGGCCCCTCGAAGGCGAGCCGGTGCACGTCGAAGAGGACCGCGGCCTCCACACCGAGCGCGGGCCCGGCCTGTCGGGCCGCCCAGGTCAGGAAGGAGCGGGGTTCGAAGCCCTGGGCGCCGAGGCCCTTGGTGTACTCGGCGTGGGCGGCGAGCGACGCGATGCCCCGCTCCAGTGGTTCGCCCGTCACGTCCACGCCGTGGGTGGGCCGCTCGGCGCCGGCGAAGCACACGAAGCGGACTCCGCCCCACGGTTCGAGCCCCTCGTCGGCGAGCTCCGGGAAGATCCACCGGTTGCCGGCGTCGCGGGCCGCGTCGAGCGCGGCGAGGCCCACCACGCGGTGGTCGGCCTGGTTGACCACACCGGCGACCATCCGCACGGTGTACGCGCCCGACACCACGACCTCGGGCCGGTGCCGGCGGATCGCCCGCACGATGTCGCGGCGCAGGGCCGGCCCGTACTCGATGCTTCCGTCGCGGTGGTCGAGGAACTCGACCGTGTCCACGCCCACTTCGCGGGCCCCGGCCCGTTCCTCGGCCTCGCGCAGCGGGCCCGCCTCGTCCGGGTGCAGCCCGTCGATGCCCGCCTCGCCCCGGGTGGCCAGCAGGTACGTGACCTGCTTGCCCCGAGCCGTCCAGCGGGCCACGGCGGCGGCCGTCCCGTACTCGATGTCGTCCGGGTGCGCGGCCACGGCGAGGCAGCGTTCCCAGTCGTCCGGCAGAAAAGGCAGCGCGGCACCGGCTCCGGGGCCGCCCGCGTCGTCGAGAGTCGTCATGCCCGAAATGATGCCGCTCCGCGGACTCTGACCGAAAGAGAAACGTATGTCTTCTTCAGGCGCTTCCGCCCACCTGGTCCGACGTCTCCTCCTCCACCTCGGCCATCGCGGGGTCGAGGAGGCGGGAGAGGAAGTGGCGGGTGCGTTCGTGGCGGGGGCCTGCGATGACCTGCTCCGGGGTGCCGTCCTCGACGATCACTCCGCCGTCCATGAAGACGACCCGGTCGGCGACCTCGCGCGCGAAGGTCATCTCGTGGGTGACGACCATCATCGTCATGCCCTCGTTCGCCAGCCTGCGCATCACCGCCAGGACGTCCCCCACCAGCTCGGGGTCGAGCGCCGACGTCGGCTCGTCGAACAGCATCACCTCCGGGCCCATCGCCAGCGCGCGGGCGATCGCGACGCGCTGCTGCTGGCCGCCGGAGAGAGAGGAGGGGTACGCGGCCGCCTTGTCGGACAGTCCCACCCGCTCCAGGTTCTCGGCGGCGATCCGGGCGGCCTCCGCCTTGCCGCGCCGGAGCACCCTGCGCTGCGGCAGCGTGAGGTTCTCCGTCACCGACAGGTGCGGGAAGAGGTTGAACTGCTGGAAGACCATGCCGATACGGCGGCGTGCGGCGTCGATGTCGACGTCGGGGTCCGTCAGTTCGGTGCCGCCGACGAAGACCCTCCCCTTGGTGGGTTCCTCGAGGAGGTTGACGCACCTGAGCAGGGTCGACTTGCCCGAGCCCGACGGGCCGATCACACACACGACCTCGCCCTGGCCGATCTCCAGGTCGATGCCGCGCAGCACCTCGTTGTCGCCGAACGACTTGTGCAGGGCGCGGACTTCGATCTCGGGGTGCGCCCCAGGCGTCTTCTCGCTCATTTCACGGCCTCCTGGGCCTTCGTCTCCATACGGCGTACGACGAAGCCGAGCGGGATCGTGACCAGCAGGTAGCACAGGCCGGCGACGAGGATCGGCGTGGAGTTGGCGGTCGTGCTGGCCAGGTCGCGGCCGTACTTGGACAGTTCGCGCTCCTCCAGGGTGACGCCGAGGAACAGCACCAGCGAGGAGTCCTTGAAGAGCAGGACCAACTCGTTGGTGAGCGGCGGCAGGATGATCCGGAACGCCTGCGGGATGATGATCGAGACCATCGCGCGTGCGGGCGAGAAGCCCAGCGAACGGGCCGCTTCCATCTGCCCCTTGGGCACCGCCTGGATGCCCGCGCGGATCGTCTCGGCCATGTACGCGGCGGCGACCAGGCCGAGTGCGAGCGCGACCTTGCCGTAGGTGCCGCCGACGATCTCCGTGCCCGGGAAGGCGAGCGGGACGGCGACGCCGATGAAGATGAAGATCAGCAGGGCGGGCAGGCCGCGGAAGATCTCGATGTACACGCCGGCGAACCAGCGGTACGGCCCGACCGACGAGAGCCGCATCAGCGCGATGACCATGCCGAGCACCAGGCCGACGACGAAGCCGGACAGGGTGTAGAGCACGGTGTTCTTCAGCGCCAGCGTGATGACGTCCGGGAACATCTGCTCGGCGATGTCGACCTGCGCGAACTGGTTCTTCAGCCGCCCCCAGTCCGCCGAGAACGCGAAGGCGATCACGGCGGCGACGAAGACGGCGTACTGGACGCCGCGCGACAGGCTGCGCTTCTGACGTCGGGTCAGACCCTTTTTGCGGGGCGTGACGTCGAGTTTCGTGACATCACTCATGAGGCGGACGGAGAGGCCGCGGACTCGTCGTACGGGCCGATCCACTGCTCGTAGAGCTTCTTGTACGTGCCGTCGGCCTTGGCGTCCTTGATGGCCTTGTTGATCGCGGCGAGGAGCTTGGTGTTGCCCTTCTTCACCGTGAAGCCGTACTGCTCACCGGTGTTGAGGTTGTCGACCACCTTGTAGGCGTCGGCGTTGGCCTTGTCCTTCAGCCAGCCCTGGACGACCGGGTAGTCGATGACGACGGCCTTGACCTGGCCGGAGCGCAGTCCGTTGAGGACCGCGTCGGAGGACTCGAAGGAGACCGGGTCGAAGCCCTGCTTCGTGACGTAGTCCTCGCCGGTGGTCTGCGCCTGGGCGCCCAGCTTGGCGCCCTTGGACTTCACGTCGGCGAGGGAGCCGAGCCCGCTGGCCTTGTCGACCAGGACGGCCTGGGTGGCTTCGAAGTACGGGTCCGAGAAGTCGACGTTCTTCTTGCGTTCCTCGGTGATGGTCATGCCGGCCGCGGCCAGGTCGCACGCGCCGGAGTTGAGGAAGGCGCCGGTCTTGAAGTTCTCGAAGGGCGTGTCGAGGACGTCCTGCTTCACGCCCAGGTCCTTGGCGGCCAGGTCGATGAGCGAGACGTCGAAGCCCTGCACCTTGCCGTCGATCTCCGACTGGAAGGGCGGGTACGGCAGGTGCGTGCACGTGGTGAGCTGTCCTGCCTTGACCAGCTCGACCCCGCCGGCTGCGGTCTTCGAGCCGCTGCCGCCGTCGTCGGTGGAAGTGCAGGCGGACACGAGCACCAGCCCGGCCGTCGCGGTGATGGCGGCCAGGACACGGGTCCGGCGCCCGAGGGGCGTGTTCACGGCGGGCCTTCCTATGGGGGAACTATGCGTGGAGAGGGTTCTGATTATAAGGAGAACTTTGGGTTCCTCAAACCAAACCGATGGTTGCGGAGCCGTCCGGCCTGAGAAGTCATCGGTCGGGGAAGGGCTGCGGGCGACGGTTACCCTCGTCTCGTCTACCCCGTGAGTGACACTCGTTACCCCGCGAGCGAGTGGGAGTCGTTGCCCCGTGAGTGAAGAGAGCACTGCCGTGACGCATCCGTTTCTGGATCTGGCCCCGTTGACCGCGGCGCACTTCGCGTCGATCGAGGACCGCGTGACGCGCCTGCTGGGCACCGGACAGGACGTGGTGATCACGCAGGGCGAGGCGCTGCTGCCGCTGGAGGGTGCGATCCGTGCCACCGCCGGACCGGGCACCACGGCGCTCAACGTCATCACCGGTCCGTACGGGCAGACCTTCGGCGACTGGCTGCGCGACTGCGGCGCGCGGGTCGTCGACCTGGCGGTGCCCTTCCACACGGCCGTCACCGCCGAACAGATACGGGACGCCTTCGCCGAGCATCCGGAGATCGACTTCGTGTCCCTGGTGCACGCCGAGGCCGCGACCGGCAACACCAACCCGGTCGCGGAGATCGGCGAGGTCGTACGGCGCCACGGTGCGCTGTTCTACCTGGACGCCGTCGCCTCCATCGGCGCGGAGCCGGTACTGCCGGACGCGTGGGGCGTCGACCTGTGCGTGATCGGGGCGCAGAAGGCGATGGGCGGGCCCGCGGGGGTCTCGGCCGTGTCGGTGAGCGAGCGGGCGTGGGCGCGGATGACGGCGAACCCGGGAGCCCCGCGACGGTCGTACCTCTCCTTGCTGGACTGGAAGGAGAGGTGGATCGACGGCGGCCGCAAGGCGCTGCTGCACGCGCCGGCGCAGCTGGAGATGCTCGCGCTCGAGGCGTGCCTCGAACGGATCGAGTCGGTCGGCCTGGACACCGTGATGGACCGGCACCGGCGCGTCGCCGCGGCGACCCGGGCCGGGGCGCGGGCGCTGGGCGGGGGCCTGGAGCCGTACGTGTACGAGGACGCCGAGGCCGCGCCGGTCGCCACGACGCTGAGGGCGCCGTCGGGGGTGGTGGCGTCGGAGCTGGTGGCCCGGGCCCTGGAGTCGGACGCGGCGGTGCCGCTGGTGGCGGGCGGGGGTGCGCTGGCCAAGGAGATGATCCGGGTCAATCACTACGGGGTGGACGCGACGCGGGGAGCGGTGCGGGCGAGCCTTTCGGCGCTCGGTGCCGCGCTGGCCGCGAAGGGGTTGAACGTGGATGCGGAGGGGGCGCTGCGGGCCGCGGAGGATGCGTGGCGGTAGTCGTCGCCGACTGAGGTCTCGATTCTTTCGCCCCCGCCGCCCCTACCCGTCCCGTCCCCGGGGGCTGCGCCCCCAGACCCCCGCTTTCGGCCCCGGAGGGCCTCGTCCTCAAACTCCGCCAGAGGCGGGACCCCCAGACGGGCTGAGATACGCCAACCCCCCATGTAATGCTCGCCGTATGACGATGACCCTTCCCGACGGCCGTCCCATCCCCTTCATGACCGGCGGCGAGCGCCCCATGCTCGAGAGCTGGCTCGCCTTCCACCGGGCCACGCTGGAGCTGAAGTGTGCGGAGCTGGACGACGCACAGGTGCGGGCCGCGTCGGCGCCGCCGTCGTCGCTCACGCTGCTCGGGCTGGTGCGGCACCTCGCGGAGGTGGAGCGGAACTGGTTCCAGCGGGTGGCCGCGGGGATGGACGTACCGCCGCTGTACGCGGGCGGGACGGGCTATGCCCTGGATCCGGAGCAGGGGCTCGACGAGGCGCTGACGGTGTGGCGGCGGGAGATCGCGCGCGGGGAGGAGCTGTGTGCGGGGCGGCCACTGGACGACGTGGGGCGGATCACCGACGGGTTCATGGCTGGGATCGAGGTCAGCCTGCGGTGGGTGTACATCCACATGATCGAGGAGTACGCGCGCCACAACGGGCACGCCGACATTCTGCGGGAACGAATCGACGGGGTTACCGGAGCCTAATTCCAAGCTAATTCCGGGTATTCTTTTGCGTGCAGCTTCCCGTATTCTTCTGCCCGCTTTTTCTCGACCTAAACGCAAAGATTCTGCGAACGTCGGTCGATGGAATTCGGGCAGATCTCGTGGGGATTACATGGCTGTGACGCGTTACACATGTCGCCTGTTTTGCCCCCTATTATCCTGCCAAATAGGCCCATTCTTCCGCATGCACCCGCGCGGATAACACAAGCAGCGCCCGGACGTAACCCCAACCGGCGATGCATTTTTCAATTTCCCTCGGTAAATTCACTCCGCATGACTGCCGCACAAGCAGACCTGCAAATCGACCGCCCGGCGGTGGCGGACGGAGCCGCGCTGTGGCGGATGGCAAGGGACTCGAAGGTCCTCGACCTGAACTCGTCCTACAGCTATCTGCTGTGGTGTCGCGACTTCGCCGCCACGTCGGCCGTCGCTCGCGACGAGCACGGCGAGCCGGTCGGCTTCGTCACCGGCTACGTACGGCCGGACCGCCCCGGCACCCTGCTCGTCTGGCAGGTGGCGGTGGACGAGTCGCACCGAGGGCGCGGCCTCGCCGCCGCCCTGCTGGACGGGCTGGTCGCGCGCACCGCCGCCGAGCGCGGTGTGACCAGCGTCGAGACCACCATCACGCCGGGCAACACCGCCTCCGAGCGGCTGTTCACGTCGTTCGCCGAGCGTCACGGCGCCCGCCTGGAGCGCGAGGTGCTGTTCGACGCCGGTGTGTTCCCCGACGGCCCGCACGACCCCGAAGTCCTGTACCGCATCGGGCCCCTGTCCCTCACTCCCGCCGCCTGACCCCCACGCAACGAGGAGCGATTCGTCGTGACCATCACCCAGCCCGACCTCAGCGTCTTCGAGACCGTCGAGTCCGAGGTGCGCAGCTACTGCCGCGGCTGGCCCGCCGTCTTCGACCGTGCACAGGGCAGCCGCATGTACGACGAGGACGGCCACGAGTACCTCGACTTCTTCGCCGGAGCGGGCTCGCTCAACTACGGCCACAACAACCCCGTCCTCAAACGGGCGCTGATCGACTACCTGGAGCGGGACGGCGTCACGCACGGTCTCGACATGTCGACCACCGCCAAGCGGGCCTTCCTGGAGTCCTTCCAGAACCTGGTGCTGCGGCCGCGTGACCTGCCGTACAAGGTCATGTTCCCCGGGCCGACGGGCACCAACGCCGTGGAGGCCGCGCTCAAGCTGGCGCGGAAGGTGAAGGGGCGCGAGGCGATCGTGTCGTTCACCAACGCCTTCCACGGCATGTCGCTCGGCTCGCTCGCCGTGACCGGCAACGCCTTCAAGCGGGCCGGCGCGGGCATCCCGCTCGTGCACGGGACGCCGATGCCGTTCGACAACTACTTCGACGGGCAGGTCCCGGACTTCCTCTGGTTCGAGCGACTGCTCGAGGACCAGGGCTCCGGGCTCAACAAGCCCGCCGCGGTGATCGTGGAGACCGTGCAGGGCGAGGGCGGCATCAACGTCGCGCGTCCGGAGTGGCTGCGCGCGCTGTCCGAGCTGTGCGAGCGGCAGGACATGCTGCTCATCGTCGACGACATCCAGATGGGCTGCGGACGCACGGGCGCCTTCTTCTCCTTCGAGGAGGCGGGCATCACCCCCGACATCGTCACCGTGTCCAAGTCCATCAGCGGCTACGGCATGCCCATGTCGCTGTGCCTGTTCAAGCCCGAGCTGGACATCTGGGAGCCGGGCGAGCACAACGGCACCTTCCGCGGCAACAACCCCGCCTTCGTCACGGCCACCGCCACGCTTGAGGCGTACTGGGCGGACGGCTCCGTGATGGAGAAGCAGACCCGTGCCCGCGGCGAACAGGTCGAGCAGGCGTTCATCTCCATCACCGAGGAGAACCTCGCCGACGTGAAGGAGTACCGGGGACGCGGGCTCGTGTGGGGCATGGAGTTCCACGACAAGGCGCGCGCCGGGAAGATCGCCCATCGCGCCTTCGAACTCGGGCTGCTCATCGAGACGTCGGGCCCGGAGAGCGAGGTCGTGAAGCTGCTGCCGGCGCTCACCATCACGCCCGAGGAACTGGACGCGGGGCTGAGCATCCTCGCCCGCGCCGTCCGCGAAACCGCCTGACCGCCTGACCGCCTGACCCCCCATCAGTACATCCACCTAGGAGGCATCGCAGCACCGTGATCGTCCGTTCGTTCAAGGACATCGAAGGCACCGACCGGCACGTGAAGGCCGAGTCCGGAACCTGGGAGAGCAAACGCATCGTCCTCGCCAAGGAGAAGGTCGGCTTCTCCCTGCACGAGACGATCCTGTACGCGGGTACGGAGACGTCGATGTGGTACGCGAACCACGTCGAGGCCGTCGTGTGCGTCGAGGGCGAGGCCGAGCTCACCGACGACGAGACCGGGCAGAAGTACTCGATCACGCCCGGGACCATGTACCTGCTCGACGGCCACGAGCGGCACACGATGCGGATCAAGCAGGACTTCCGCTGCATCTGTGTCTTCAACCCGCCCGTGACCGGCCGGGAGGACCACGACGAGAACGGTGTCTACCCGTTGCTCACCGAACCCGAGGAGGTGTGACATCACCATGACCACCGCCACCAAGATCCCCGACCTCTATCCCAGTCGTGGCGCCACCGAGGTGGCCACCGAGCGCAAGGACCCCGTGGTGTGGTCCCCGCCCGGCACGCCGGGTCCGGTCACCCCCGCCGAGCTGCAGTCCTTCGACCGCGACGGCTTCCTCGCCATCGACCAGCTCATCAGCCCGGCCGAAGTGCCCCTCTACCGGAACGAGTTGGAGCGGCTCGTCACGGATCCCGCGATCCGGGCCGACGAGCGGTCCATCGTCGAGCCGCGGACCCAGGAGATCCGGTCCGTCTTCGAGGTGCACAAGATCAGCGAGATCTTCGCGAACCTCGTGCGTGACGAGCGGGTCGTCGGCCGGGCCCGGCAGATCCTCGGCTCGGACGTGTACGTCCACCAGTCGCGGATCAACGTCAAGCCCGGCTTCGGCGCCAGCGGCTTCTACTGGCACTCCGACTTCGAGACCTGGCACGCCGAGGACGGTCTGCCGAACATGCGGACGGTGTCGGTCTCGATCGCACTCACCGAGAACTACGACACCAACGGCGGTCTCATGATCATGCCGGGGTCGCACCGTACGTTCCTCGGATGCGCGGGGGCCACGCCGAAGGACAACTACAAGAAGTCCCTGCAGATGCAGGACGCGGGCACGCCGTCCGACGAGGCGCTGACCGCCATGGCGAGCGAGTACGGCATCAAGTTGTTCACCGGCAAGGCCGGTTCGGCGACCTGGTTCGACTGCAACTGCATGCACGGCTCGGGCGACAACATCACGCCCTTCCCGCGCAGCAACGTCTTCATCGTGTTCAACAGTGTGGAGAACGAGGCGGTCGAGCCGTTCGCGGCGCCGGTGCGGCGGCCGGAGTTCATCGGGGCCAGGGACTTCACGCCGGTGAAGTAGGCCCTCGGGGAGCGGGCGGTGTCACAGCCATGCCAGTGACGCCGCCCGCTCCAGCACGTTCCGTACGGCCTCCGCGTCCCCGTCGGCACCGCGCGGCACCTCGTCGGGCGCGTACCGTCCGCCGACGAGGAGGCAGAAGTCGACGGGATCGAGGGCGAGTTCGGCGCGTACGGGCTCGTCCTCGGAGCCCAGCACCCATTGCTCGCCGCCGGTGACCGAGAACAGCACCGGCGGCGCGGTGGGTCCGAGGGCCTGGCCGAGGATGCGGACGGCCAGCCGGACCAGCTGCCACAGGTGTGCCTCGGGCGGCGGCGGGACGGACAGACCGAGGGCGCGGCCGATGTCGTCGGTGTGGATCCACACCTCGAAGGCGCGCACCAGGAAGTGCTCGGCGACCGGCAGCCGCATCCCCATCAACGTCACGGCGGACGCGGCCGGTCCCAGGTCGCGCGCCTCGGGTGTGGCGAGCAGCGCGTCGGCCTGTGCGCCCCAGTCGGCGACCGTCTCCTCGGGCGTACGGCTGTGCTCGTGGGCGATGACCCGGGCGGTACGCCGGTTCCAGGCCGGCTCCCAGTCCGGGCTCTCGTCGGCGGGCTGTGCGACCGGCGCCCGTGTGCCGACGCCGAGCCGGCCGGCCAGGGGCTCGTCCGCGGCGAGGAGGTGGGCGACGGTCGCGTGCACGTCCCAGTCGTGCACCACGGCAGTGCCCCAGCGGCCGTCCGCCTCGGGCAGCAATGCCCTCAGCCCGGCGACGGCGGCGGCGTAGGGAGCGGCGTGCGGGGCGACGCGGGGTGCGGGCGGGCGGGTGCGCAGGGCGAGCGGGAGCGTGTCGGCCCGCGCTGTGGCGGGCCGCGCCGGGGGATCGTCCAGCGGCGGTCCGTCCAGCAGTCGTGCCGTCTCCCGCAGCCGTTCCGCCTCCGCCGCGCAGTCCTCGCACTCGGCCAGGTGCCGGGAGACCTTCCTCCCGTCGGCCGGTTCCAGGGCGCCGAAGGCCCAGGCTGCCAGCAGGTCCGGTACGCCGTCGTGGTCCGTGGTCATCGCACACCTCCTTCCCGCTCTTCCCGCGGTTTCCCGCCCGCCATCATGCGCCTGTCTCCCACGCCGGGTCGGGCGGATCGGGCGGGTCGGGCACATCCGCCAGGGACGCGGCCAAGGTGCGCAGCGCCGTGCGCAGGCGCGTCTTGGCGGTGCCCTCGGGGATGCCGAGTTCGACGGCGGTCTGCCGGTAGGTGCGGCCCGCGAAGTAGGCGAGGTGCACCACCTCCCGCAGTGGCTGCGGGAGTTCGGCGAGCGCGGAGTGCAGGAGCAGGCGGCGTTCCCGGTCGACGACCGCCTCGTCGGGGCCGGGGCCGGTGTCGGGGATGGCGTGCAGCGCGAGGTCGTCGGCAAGGGCGTCCTTGCGGTGCCGGGCCTCACCGCGCACCCAGTCGACGGCCCGCCGGTGGGCGAGCAGGGACAGCCAGGTGCGCAGGGTGCCCCGGCCGGCGTCGAAGGCGTACGGCCGGCTCCACAGCTGGGCGAAGACCTCCTGCGCCACGTCCTCGGCTGCGGCCGGACTGCGGGTGACCCGCAGGGCCACCCGCCGCACCAGCCCGCCGTACGCCGTGTAGGCCTCCGCCAGCGCCGACTCGTCGCCGTGGACCAGCCGCCGGTGCAGCGCGGCGTCGGCGCACGGTTCGACGGACGTCTTGCCCCTGGGCTCCAACGGCACCACCACCCCTGTGCCCTTCCTAGCGTCCAGGGCGGGCCCGCGCCACCGGTTCGGCCGGGTTCAGCCGGACAGGACGTCCAGCAGCCGGTCCACGTCCGCCGTCGTGTTGTACAGATGGAAGGAGGCACGCAGGTTGCCCGCGCGGTTGGAGACCTGGATGCCCGCACCGGCCAAGTCGGGCTGGCGGTGGCCGAGTCCGAGCACGGACACGATCGCCGAGCCGGGCGCGGGCAACGGTTCGTGGCCGAGGCCGGCGAGTCCCGTACGGAAGCGGTCGGCCAGGCCGAGGTCGTGGCTGTGCACGGCGTCCACGCCGAGTTCCTCGACGAGTTCGAGGGAGCGGCGCATTCCGGCGTACGAGAAGAGGGCGGGGGGCAGGTCGAAGCGCCGGGCGGAGTGGGCGAGTTCGGTGACGGGGCCGTAGCAGCTGTCCCAGGGGTTCTCCCCCGCGACCCAGCCCGCCAGGATCGGCGTCAGCGCGCCGAAGTCCTCCGGCACGACGAGGAAGCTCACGCCGTGCGGCCCGAGCAGCCACTTGTAACCGACACAGACCGTGTAGTCGTACCCGTCGGCCTCGGGCGGCAGCCAGCCGGCGGACTGGGAGACGTCGAGGTAGGTACGGGCGCCGTGCTGCCGGGCCGCCTCCCGGAGGGCGGGCAGGTCGGCGATCCGTCCGTCGGCGGACTGCGCGGAGCTGACCGCGACGAGCGCGGTGCCGTGACGGACGGACTCGGCGAGCCGTTCCAGCGGCACGGCCCGGACCTTGAGGTCGCCGCGGGTGTGGAAGGGGTTCACGACGGAGGTGAAGTCGTCCTCGGCGGTGAGGACTTCGGCGCCCGCGGGGAGCGAGGCGGCGACCAGTCCGCTGTACGCGGCGACCGAGGATCCGGCCGCGACCCGGCCGACCGGGACGCCGGCCAGCCGGGCGAAGGCGGCCCGGGCGGCCTCCACGTCGGCGAACAGGGGATCCAGCGGCCGCCCCTCGGCCCTGAGCTGCACGGCCTCGTGCAGGGCCGCGACGGTGCGGGCCGGCAGCAGCCCACTGCTCGCGGTGTTCAGATAGGTGTTCTCCGGGGCGAACTCGGCACGGACGAGGCTCTCGAAGGTCTCCATGGACCCACTGTGAGCCCCTGCCCGACCTCCGGTCCATTGCGAATTTTTACGTGATTCCTCTTAGGAGTGCTTATACGTCAGCCCCGACCTGCACGTTTCCTCAGTGCTGCGGCACCGCGCACCCGTCCGGACCGCACGCCTGCGCGCCCGCCTGGTCGATCAGCTTCAGCGGCTCGCGCTCGCCCCACGCCTGCGTCAGCGCCTGTGCGAACACCTCGGCGGGCTGGGCGCCGGAGACGCCGTACTTGCGGTCGAGGACGAAGAAGGGCACGCCGTTCGCGCCGAGCTCCGCGGCCTCGCGCTCGTCGGCGCGGACCTCGTCGGCGTAGGCGGCCGGGTCGGCGAGCACCGCGCGGACGGCGTCGGCGTCGAGCCCCGCGGCGACGGCCAGCTCCACGAGCCGCTCCTCGCCCTCGGCGAAGACGGACCGCTCCTCGGCGAAGTTGGCCTTGTAGAGCAGGGCGAGGAGCTCGTCCTGGTGGCCCTGCTCCTTGGCGAGGTGGAGGAGGCGGTGCATGTCGAAGGTGCTGCCGTGGTCACGGCCGCGGGTGCGGTACTCCAGCCCCTCGGCGGCGGCCTGCGCACCGAGGTTCTCCTCGCCTGCCTGGGCCTGCGCCTGGCTCATGCCGTACTTCTTGCTGAGCATCGTGAGCACGGGCTGGATGTCGTCCTTGGCACGGCCGGGGTCCAGCTCGAACGACCGGTGCACCACCTCGACCTGCTCGCGGTGCGGGAAGGCCTCCAGCGCCTTCTCGAAGCGGGCCTTGCCCACGTAGCACCAGGGGCAGGCGATGTCGCTCCAGATCTCGACGCGCATGGTGGCAGCACTCTCCAGGTCGTAGGGGTACGGAGGCTCTCTCCGGCGAGTGCGTGAACGTTCAAGCAGCGGGTTTCATTCCCCGGCTCCCGACGGCCGTGGCTCCCAGGCGGCTGAACTGTGCCCGGTAGGCGCTCGGCGGCAGTCCGGTCCGCCGGACCAGATGCGCCCGCAGCGAGTCGGCCGTGCCGAGGCCGCTCTCGCGGGCCACCTGCACCATGGGCAGGCCGGTGGTCTCCAGGAGTTCCTTGGCGCGCTCGATGCGCTGGTGGAGCAGCCACTGGAGGGGGCTGACCCCGCTCTCGGCGTGAAAGCGGCGGGTGAGGGTGCGCACGGAGACCCCGGCATGGCGGGCCAGATCGGTCAGGGTGAGGGGCTTGTCGAGATTGCGCATGGCCCAGCCGCGGGTGTCGGCGCAGGCGGTGCCGCGCTCGGGCGGCAGCGGGGTCTGGGTGAACTGGGTCTGGCCGCCGGGGCGGACCGGGGCGACGAGCGCGAGCCGGGCGACCTGGTTGGCGACCGCGGCGCCGTAGTCGGTGCGGATGACGTGCAGGCACAGGTCGATGCCGGCGGCGTAGCCGGACGCCGTCAGATACGGCCCGTCCTGCACGAACAGCACGTCTCCGCACAGGTCGACCTCGGGGTACCGCCTGCGGAGTTCCTCGGCGTGCGCCCAGTACGTCGTGGCCCTGCGCCCCGCCAGCAGGCCGGCCTCGGCGAGCTGGAAGGCGCCGGTGCACAGGGACGCGATCCGCTTGCCGGCGGCGGCCGCCTCGCGCACCGCGGCCACGATCCGCGGCTCCGGCTCGAACGGCGTCCCAGTGCCCGCCACCAGCACCGTGTCCGCGTCGCGCACCGCGTCGAGACCGCGCCCCACGAACAGATCGAGGCCGCCGGTGGTGGGCACCGGTCCCGGCTCGGCCGCGCAGATCACCACCTCGTACCCGGGCCGCCCGTCCTTGACGACCTTGCCGAAGAGCATCTCCGGGATGGCGAGGTTGAACATCGACACGGGCGAGGGCGCGATGACGACGACGCGGTGCGGGACGACCGACTGGGTCATGGCCAGAACCTCCGGGCATATGGCATTGCGGCCACTACTGTACGTCGGCGGAGATCCGCAGCATGGAGTCATGTCAACGAACCGGACCCTCCAGGCCGACGAACACGCCACCGGCCGACAGGAGTTGGGCGCCGATCGGCCCTCCCCCGCACTCACCCTCACCGCCGCCCTGCTCGGCTTCGCGCTGATCTGCCTCGACGCGTCCGTGGTGAACGTGGCGCTGCCCGCGATCGGCTCCTCCTTCGACAGCGGCATGTCCGGTCTGCAGTGGGTGGTGGACGCGTACACGCTGGCCTTCGCCGCGCTCATGCTGTCCACCGGGGCGTTCTCCGACCGGGCGGGGGCGAGCCGCGCGTACGCGCTGGGCACCGCGGTGTTCACGCTCGCCTCGGTGGCCGGCGGGCTGGCGCCGAACCTGCCGGCCCTGATCGGCGCGCGGGTGGTGCAGGGCGTGGCGGCGGCCGTCGTGCTCCCGGCCTCGCTGGCGCTGGTCCGGCAGGCCTACGCCGATCCGGCCGGGCGGGCACGGGCAGTGGCCCTGTGGGCGGCAGGGGGTTCGGCGGCGGTGGCCCTCGGCCCGGTGGCGGGCGGTGCGCTCACGACGGCCTGGGACTGGCGCGGGATCTTCTTCGTCAACCTGCCGGTGGGGCTGGTGATCCTGGCCCTGTTGGTGCGGGCCCCACGCTCGGAACGTCGTCCGGCACCGCTGGATCTGCCCGGCCAGGTGACGGCGGTGCTGGCCCTGACGGCCCTGACGTTCGCCGTGATCGAGGGCGGGGCGGCGGGCTGGGCCGCGGGAGCGGTGGCCGTCGTCGCCGGTGCCGCGTTCCTTCGGATCGAGGCACGCCAACCGCATCCGGTCGTCCCTCTCGGGCTCTTCCGCGACCGGACCGTGACCGCGACGGTCGCGACGGGCGCGGCGGTCAGCGTCGCCTTCTACAGCATGGTGTTCGTCTTCTCGCTCTTCTTCCAGCAGGTCCAGGGGCGCTCCGCACTGGCCGCGGGGCTGATGTTCCTGCCGATGACCGGGCTGATCGCGGTGACGAACGTGGTGGCGGGCAAGCTCGCCGGCCGGTACGGCCCCCGGCTGCCCATGCTGGTGGGGCAGGGGCTGGCCTGCGCGGGACTGCTGGTCCTGCTGTCCGTTGACACCGGCACGCCGTCGGCTCTGGTGGCCGTCCTCCTCGTCCCCATGGCGCTGGGCTGCGCACTGACGGTGCCGCCGCTGACCGCGGCGATGATGGACGCCGTACCCGCCGAGCGGGCGGGGCTGGCGGCCGGAGTGCTCAACTCGGCGCGCCAGGTGTCCGGGGGTCTGGGGATCGCCGTCTTCGGGGCGCTGGTCTCCGACGGGTTCGTCGAGGGGATGCGGCTGAGCCTGGTCATCAGCGCGGCCCTGCTGGCGGTGACGTTCGCGCTCAGCTGCCGTCTCTCAGGTCCTTCGGCCAGCTAGGCCGGAACTCGATGTGGTCGTACGTCACCACGCAGCCCTCGCCCAGCGGCGACTGCGCCATGAACCCGACCAGGGCCGCGCCGGTCTCCTTCTCGCCCCCGAGGGTGAAGAGCCGGACGAAGGTCCAGCGCTGTCCGTCGCGGGAGGCGTGGAAGGCGAAGGCGCGGCCGGTGCGGCTCACCCTGAGCCAGACGGAACTGCCCTCGACCGTCCAGGAGTTGGCGTCGTCGGAGTGCCCCCGGGTGACCACCGTGCAGACGGTGGCCACGTCCGGGGAGTACTCCAGGCACAGCTTGGCCCAGGCCCGCTCACCGACATGGACGTAGAGCACCCCCGCGTCGAAGGCCCCGGCGAACCCCACGGTGACGCGCGCGATCAGCTGGAAGTCCCCTTCGGGGTCACCCAGCAGCCGCGGTGCGTCGGAGGCGGGGTCCAGCCCCTCGCCGGTCGGCGGCACGAAGCGGTCCTGCCGGGGACCCGCCCATCCGGTGAGCACACCGTCCTCGTGGGACCAACTGCCGTCGGGACCATAGGTACGGAGAGGAAAGGGCAGTTCGGGAATCTCCACGTCCATTGCCTGACTCTCGCAGGTCCGGTCGAGGTTTTCGGGGGCGCGGGGAACTGCGCGACCGGCCACGGCGGACCGGCAGACGGCAGTCCACCGCACCCCTACGGCGCTATCGTTCCAGGCGCCCGTTGAACCTGCGCGGCAGCCCCAGCGGATTCTCGTCCCGAAGCTCCGCCGGAAGCAGCGCCCCCGGCGCGTTCTGGTACGCGACCGGCCGCAGCCACCGCTCGATGGCCGTCCCGCCGACGGACGTCGACGTCGACGTCGTGGCCGGGTACGGACCACCGTGATGCTGGGCCGCGGCCACGGCGACACCCGTCGGCCACCCGTTCACCAGCACGCGACCGGCCAGCGGCGTCAGCTCGGCGAGGATCTCCGCGCCACGTCCCTCACCGGCCGCCTCCTCCGTCGACAGGTGAACCGTCGCGGTGAGGTTGCCGGGGAGACGGGACAGGACGGCCTGTGCCTGCGCGTCGTCGTCGTAGCGGGCCACGACGGTCACCGGTCCGAAGCACTCCTCAAGGAGGAGGTCGTAGGCGCCCTCGCTCGTCAGCTTCTCCGCCGCCACCGTCAGGAAGCCCGCGCTCACCGTGTGCTCGCCACCCGCGCCGGGCGTCACCGGGGAGTCCACGTCGGGCAGCTCGGCCCGCTCGGCGACGCCCGCGACGAAGTTGTCGCGCATCCGGTGGTCGAGGAGCACCCCGGCCTCGGTGTCGCTGACGGCGTCGGTCAGGGACTTCAGCAGACGGTCGCCCGACGCACCGGACGGGGCGAGAACGAGCCCCGGCTTCACGCAGAACTGGCCGACGCCCAGCGTCAGCGAACCGGCGAGGCCCGTGCCGATCGCCTCGGCGCGTTCCGCGGCCGCCGCCTCGGTGATGACGACGGGGTTCAGCGATCCCAGCTCACCGTGGAACGGGATCGGCACCGGCCGCGCGGCCGCCGCGTCGAAGAGGGCACGCCCGCCCCGGATGGAACCCGTGAAGCCCGCCGCGGCGACCAGCGGGTGCTTGATCAGTTCGATGCCCGCCTCGAAGCCGTGGACGAGGCCCACGACACCGTCCGGGATGCCGTGCTCGGCGGCGGCCCGCCGCAGGACGGACGCGACCAGCTCGGACAGGCCCGGGTGGTCGGGGTGGGCCTTGACGACGACCGGGCAGCCCGCGCCCAGCGCGCTCGCGGTGTCTCCGCCGGCGACGGAGAAGGCGAAGGGGAAGTTGGACGCCGAGTAGACGGCGACGACGCCGAGCGGCACCTTGTAGCGGCGCAGGTCCGGGATCGGCGGCGTCGCGGTGTCGTCGGGGTGGTTGATGACGACGTCGAGGAAGGCGCCCTCGTCGACGATGTCCGCGAAGGCCCGCAGCTGGTAGCAGGTGCGGGCGAGCTCGCCGGTCAGCCGGACCGGGCCGAGCGCGGTCTCGGCGTCGGCGGCCTCGACGAGGTGGTCCTTGGACGCCTCCAGGCCGGCCGCGGCGCTGCGCAGGAAGGCCGCGCGGACCGTGCGGTCGGCGAGGGCGCCGCGCGCGGCGTGCGCGGCGCGGACGGCGGCGTCCACCTCCTGGGCTGTGGCCTCCACCGCAACCTGTTCACGCTGCTTCCCGGTTCGGGGGTCGACACTCCAGACTGGTGCTGCTGCCACCGCGAGTCCCTCCACATTGCTCGGCCGTCGGCGTGTTTGCCGCTTTATTGCCGCAGTTACTAGGTCATCCACCAGGGTCGTTCGATATGTTGAACGCTGTCTCTGATGGTGAATATGCTGTCGGAGACTATTTCCCGTCGAACGAAGGGGTCAAGGGCGATGTCGGCAGCCGAGACAGGCGGCGGGGCACAGGTCAAGTCCGCGGTACGGACCGTTGAACTGCTGGAGTACTTCGCCGGACGCCCCGGGATGCACTCCCTGGCCGCGGTCCAGGAGGCCGTCGGGTACCCCAAGTCCAGCCTGTACATGCTGCTGCGCACGCTCGTGGAACTGGGCTGGGTGGAGACGGACGCGACGGGCACGCGGTACGGCATCGGCGTGCGGGCGCTGCTGGTCGGCACGTCGTACATCGACGGCGACGAGGTGGTCGCGGCGGCCCGCCCGACGCTGGACCGCCTCTCGGACGACACCACGGAGACGATCCACCTGGCGCGGCTGGACGGCACGAACGTCGTCTACCTCGCCACCCGCCAGTCGCAGCACTACCTGCGCCCCTTCACCCGGGTCGGCCGCCGGCTGCCCGCGCACTCCACGTCCCTCGGCAAGGCCCTGCTGAGCACCTACTCGGACGAGCAGGTCCGCAAGATGCTGCCCGAGACCCTGCCCGCCCTGACCGAGCACACGATCACCGATCGGGAGAAGCTCATAGAGGAGCTGCACCAGGTGCGGGACCAGGGCTTCGCCGTGGACCGCGAGGAGAACACACTGGGGCTGCGCTGCTTCGGCGTGGCGATCCCCTACCGCACTCCCGCGCGCGACGCGATCAGCTGCTCGGTGCCGGTGGCCCGGCTGACCCCCGCCCACGAGCAGATGGTGAAGGACGCCCTGTTCGACGCCCGTGACCGACTGACACTCGCCACCCGGAGGCTCTGAACCATGCAGGTCGCACTCCGCGACGTCCACGACAGCGACCTGCCGGTCTTCTTCCGGCAGCTCAACGACCCGCAGGCCCTGCACATGGCTGCCTTCACCCCACGGGATCCGGCCGACTGGGACGCCTTCGAGGCCCGGTGGAAACAGCAGAGGTCGTCGGCCGACGTGGTGGCGCGGACCGTCCTCGCGGACGGTGACGTGGTGGGCAACGCGGCGGTCTACGGCGAGCCGGGCGAGCGCGAGGTCACGTACTGGATCGACCGCGCGTACTGGGGCCGGGGCATCGCCACCGCCGCTCTGAACGCGCTGCTGGCCGAGGTGCCGGAACGCCCGCTGTACGCCCGCGCAGCCGCCGACAACGAGGGGTCTCTGCGCGTTCTGAGGAAGTGCGGCTTCCGGACGGCCGCCCGGGCCACGGGCTACGCGAACGCCCGCGGCGACGACATCGACGAGGTCGTGCTGACACTGGACGCCTGAGTGCGGGCGGAGGCCGGTTTCATGAACACCCGATGAGAAAACCGCCGGAAGGGAACGTTCCGTCCGCTTCCGCTCGTCTTTCTGAGCGGGATGAACAAAACGATCAGGCGCGCCTCCGTCTTCACACTGATCCTGGTGTTCGCTCTGCTGATCAGGGCGACCTGGGTGCAGTTCTACGACGCCAAGGCGCTCGCGGACAACAAGGACAACCGGCGCAATGCGATCGAGCTCTACAGCGAGCCGCTCGGTGACATCGTCGTGGGCGGAAAGTCGGTCACCGGCTCGGCGCCCACGACGGGCAGCGACCTCAAGTACAAGCGGACGTACACGGACGGCAAGCTCTACTCGGCCGTCACCGGCTACAGCTCGCAGGTGTACGGAGCGACGCAGTTGGAGGGCATCTACCAGGACCTGCTCGACGGGACGGACACCCGTCTGAAGACCGTGATGGACACGGTCACGGGCAAGCGCGCCGAGCCGGGCAACGTCATCACGACGATCGACCCTGCCGTACAGAAGGCGGCGTACGACGCGCTCGGCGACAGCAAGGGCGCCGCCGTGGCGATCGACCCGGCCACCGGCAGGATCCTCGCGGTCGTCTCCACCCCGTCGTACGACCCGTCGACGCTCACCACGGGGACCGGCGACGCGTGGACACAGCTGACCAAGGACCCCGAGAAGCCGATGACGAACCGGGCGCTGCGCCAGCCGCTGCCGCCGGGCTCGACGTTCAAGCTGGTCGTCGCGGCGGCCGCGCTGGAGGACGGGCTGTACTCCTCGGTGGACGAGCGGACGGACAGCCCGAACCCCTATCCGCTGCCGCTCTCCAACAGGGTGCTGTCGAACGAGAACCCGTCGGCGCCCTGCGAGAACGCCTCGATCCGGGTGGCCCTGCAGTACTCCTGCAACAACGTCTTCGGGAAGATGGCCGTCGACCTGGGCCAGGACAAGGTCCGGGCGCAGGCGGAGAAGTTCGGGTTCAACGACGCCTCGCAGGACGTGCCGGTGCGGGCGTACGAGAGTGTGTACCCGAAGGACATGGACGAGGCGGAGACGGCCCTGACGGGCATCGGCCAGTTCGACGTGACGGCGACGCCGCTGCAGATGGCCATGGTGTCGGCGGCGATAGCCAACGGCGGCAAGCTGGTGACGCCGCACATGGTGTCGCAGATCACCGACAGCGGCGGTGACGCCCTGGAGAACTACGACGACAACACCGACACCACGGAGATCGTCAGCTCCTCCACCGCCGAGCAGCTGCAGTCGGCGATGCAGACGGTCGTCGAGAAGGGCACCGGCACGAACGCGCAGATTCCGGGCGCGACGGTGGGCGGCAAGACCGGTACGGCCCAGCACGGCGAGAACAACAGCAAGACGCCGTACGCCTGGTTCACGTCGTACGGCAAGACCGACGGCAAGCAGGTCGCCGTGGCGGTGATCGTGGAGCAGTCGAACGCGGCCCGCTCGGAGGTCAGCGGCAACGGTCTGGCCGCGCCGGTCGCCAAGGCCGTGATGGAAGCGGCGCTGGAGAAGTAGGAAGGTCCGGGGCAGCCCCTCGCAGGCTGCCCCGGACCCGATGTGCTTCGCCGACGCGCTACTTCGCGCCGAGGACCTGCTCGATCGGGTCGATCGCGAAGTACACCAGGAACAGCGCCGAGGTCGCCCACAGCAGCCAGTGGATCTCCTTGGCCTTGCCGAGGACCGCCTTGATCACCACGTAGGCGAGGAAGCCGGCGCCGATGCCGTTGGTGATGGAGTAGGTGAACGGCATGACGGCGATGGTCAGGAACGCCGGGATGGCGATCTCGTACTTGTCCCAGTCGATGTGCTTGACCTGGGTCATCATCAGGAAGCCGACGGCGACCAGGGCCGGGGCGGCCGCCTGCAGCGGGACGATGGTGAGCAGCGGGGTCAGGAACAGGGCCAGGGCGAACATGCCGCCGGTGACCAGGTTGGAGAAGCCGGTGCGCGAGCCCTCGCCGACGCCGGCCGCCGACTCGATGTAGGAGGTGGCGGAGGAGGACGAGGCCGCGCCGCCCGCGACCGCCGCGGCACCGTCGATGAGCAGCACCCGGCCGAGGTTGGGCACCTTGCCCTCCTCGTCGAGCAGGCCGGCTTCGGCGCTGATGCCGACGACGGTGCCCATGGTGTCGAAGAAGTCGGACAGGATCAGCGTGAAGATCAGCAGGACGACGGTGATCACACCGACGCCGGCCGCGTCGAAGGCGCCGAACAGGCTGAAGTGACCGATCAGCCCGAAGTCGGGGGTGTCGACGACCTTGTCGGGCCAGGCGGGCGTGGTCAGGCCCCAGGCCTTGATGTCGGCGATCGAGTTGATGATCATCGCGATGACCGTCATGGTGACGATGCTGATCAGGATGGCGCCCTTGACCTTGCGGGCGAGCAGTCCGATCGTCAGCAGCACGCCGAGGCAGAAGACGAGGATCGGCCAGCCGGTGAGGGTGCCGGTGGCGCCGATCTGGACCGGGACCGTGGTGCCCGCGATGTCCGGGATGCGGGTGACGAAACCGGCGTCGACGAAGCCGATGAAGGCGATGAACAGGCCGATGCCGACGCTGATGGCCTGTTTGAGGGCTTGCGGGATGGCGTGCATGACCGCCTCGCGCAGTCCGGTCACCACCAGGACGCAGATCAGCAGGCCTTCGAGGACGACCAGACCCATCGCGTCGTCCCAGCTCATCAGCGGGGCGATCTGGAAGGCGACGACCGCGTTCAGGCCGAGGCCGGCGGCGAGCGCGAGGGGCAGGTTGCCGCCGACGCCCATGATGATCGTCATGACGGCGGCCACCAGGGCGGTGGCGGTGGTGAGTTGGACCGCATCCAGCTGGTGTCCGAACTTGTCCTTGGCACTGCCGAGGATGATGGGATTCAGGACAAGGATGTAGGCCATCGTGAAGAACGTGGCGAAGCCGCCGCGTATCTCACGGGCGAAGCTGGATCCCCGTTCGGAGATCTTGAAGAACCGGTCGACGCTGTTCGTCGCGGGTGGCGGGGCGCTTCGCCGGTCGGCCACCTTCTGCGGTTCGGACATGGTTGTTGCTCCTTGTTGCCTGAATGATCGGTGCGCGGATGCTGGCTGGATTGTTCCTGCGTTGAACCTGTTTCAGGTTTTCTCCGTGTTACGGAATCGGGGGTCGGGGGACCATACAGCGTTCGAAGGCCCGTACGAAGCACGTGTTCGATCACTGCTACGCTTCCGGATCTCGTCCCGGCGGACGCCGGACGATCACATGTCATTCACATGACACACACAGGGGGCCCTGCGGGTGCCCGAGTCGCCGTGAGGAGAGGTCTGCCCGTGGGCACAGTCGTCGACGACGCCGCCTCCGTGGAGTTCCATGCCTTCTTCGAGCGTCACTACGCCGAACTGTCCCGCCTCGCCCATCTGCTGACCGGCGAGGCGGACGCCGCCGACGACCTGGCGGCCGACGCGTTGCTGGCGCTGTGGCACCGCTGGGACCGGGTCCGCGCGGCCGACCATCCGGCGGCGTACGCCCGTGGCGTCGTGGCCAACCTGGCGCGCACCCGCATCCGCAGCGCGGTCCGCGAACGCCGGCGCATCGCGCTGTTCTGGTCGCAGCGCGAGGAGAAGATCGAGAACCCGGACGTGGCCGGCGTGGTGGACGTCCAGGAGGCGCTGCGCAGACTGCCGTTCCGCAAGCGGGCCTGTGTGGTGCTGCGGCACGCGTTCGACCTCTCGGAGAAGGACACCGCGCTCGCCCTCGGTGTCTCGGTCGGTACGGTGAAGAGCCAGACCTCGAAGGGGATGGCGGAGCTGCAGCGGCTGCTCGGCACGCAGGCGGCACCGCTTAGAGTGCATGCGGCGATGGCGCGCACCGGTGACGCCGTGGGAAGGGACCGATGACCATGCAGCGGGAGGTGCACGACGAGCTGCGCGCCCGGCTGCACGAGGCTGCCGGAACGCACGAGCCCGACCGCGCCCGCATCCTGGCCCGGATCGAGCGCGGCATGAGCGAGCAGACCCGCACCGACCACCGGGCGACCCGTCCGCCGGTGTTCGGCTGGGTGCGGGTGGTCGCCGCCACGACCGCGGTCGCGGGCGTTCTCGGTGTCGGCGGCTACGCGGTGGCGTCCGCGGTGAAGGAGGACGCTCCCCCGCAGAAGACGGTCGCGGTCACCGCGACCCCGTCCCCCGACGCCACGAGCCGCGCGCCTGTCCCGCCCGCGGACCCGACGCCGAGCGCCCCGGAGCAGTCCCCCGAGACCGGCGACGCGCCGTCGCGGACCCCGAGTGCCTCCGCCACCACCGAGGCTCCCGTCGCCTCCGGCGTCGAGGACGGCCCGCTGTGGTCGGACGGCTCGGTGGACCCGCACAGCAACGAGTTCTGGGGGCAGAGCAACGTGACCCTCAAGACGGGCGGGAAACTCACCGCGCTCACCGTGCGGTTGAAGGTCCGCCAGACCGGCGGGGTGACGTCGGCGGGTGCCTGGCGTTCCGCTCCCGAGGGCGACTTCACGGCGACGGTCGCCGAGCAGGACGGCTTCCTCGTCTACACCTGGGTCCTCAAGCCCGAGCGTTCCCTGTGGACGGGCGAGTGGGTCTTCGCGGGCCAGTACGACCACGACCGCGGCGGCCGGGACGCGCGGGACGACAGCTACGCGATCACCGCCACGGTGGACGGCGAACAGCGTGCCGTGGCGGGCGACTTCGCGGCCACCGAGGACGACGAGGACGACTCGTAGGAAAATCTCGGAGGGGCGGCAACCCTTTCCTCACCCCGTGGCGACCAGGAAGCGCAAGGTTCCTCTCCCACGCAAGGAATGGGCATGACTGCACGAGCCGCACAGCGCGTCCGCCACCGCCGCCGGGTCACCACGAGGCGGGCCGTGATCGCCTCGACCGCCGCGTTAGGTATCACCGGCGCGGCGATCGTCACCACGACGATGCTGTCCTCCGCCGGCGCCGCCTCGGCGTGGCCCACCGCCAAGGGCAGCAAGGCCGTGTCGTCCACCATCAAGGTGTCCGGCACGTACGACGGCAAGCTCACCAAGTTCTACGGCTCGGGCGCCCTGGGCGGCGACAGCCAGGACGAGGGCCAGGACCCGGTCTTCCAGCTGGCCGACGGCGCGGTCCTCAAGAACGTGATCATCGGCACCCCGGCCGCCGACGGCGTGCACTGCCTGGGCAGTTGCACCCTGCAGAACGTGTGGTGGCTGGACGTCGGCGAGGACGCCGCCACCTTCAAGGGCAAGTCGGCGTCGTCCGTGTACACGGTCCACGGCGGCGGCGCGAAGAACGGATCGGACAAGGTCCTCCAGTTCAACGGCGCGGGCAAGCTCGTGGTCAGCAAGTTCCAGGTCGAGAACTCCGGCAAGCTGGTGCGCTCCTGCGGCAACTGCTCCACGCAGTACAAGCGCACGGTCATCATCAACGACGTGGACGTCACCGCGCCGATGAACTCAATCGTCGGCATCAACTCCAACTACGGCGACACCGCCGCCCTGCGCAAGGTGCGCATCCACGGCGACAGCGGCAAGAAGATCAAGACCTGTGTCCGCTTCCAGGGCAACAACACCGGCAAGGAGCCCACCCAGCTCGGTGTCGGCCCGGACGCAACGTCCTGCCGGTTCTCCGCGTCTGACATCACGTATCAGTGATCTCCTGACTCCGGGTCGTCGCCCAGACGTCCGACGGCCCGGACGCCGGTCGGCCAAGCCCCCCTTGGGCCGACCGGAAGCGCTGGTCGAGCCCCCCTCGGCCGGTACGAAGAACGCCCCCGTCGGTGACGACCGGCGGGGGCGTTCATCTGCGCGGGGTTCTAGTTCATCGCCGTACCGACAGTCGTCGTCCCCGTGGTCAGGAACGTCGTGGTGGGCAGCGAGCCGTCCGCCGCGCGCGGGCCGTGGGCCGTGGTGGCGTCCGTCGACTTCAGCGCCGGGGTGCTGACGCCGCCGTCCCAGTTGTTCGCGGCGGAGACGGTGGACGAACCGAGCTCGGCCGGGCGCCTCTTGTTGCTCACCGCGAGGTTGCGAGCCAGCCGTGCCTTTCCCGTGGCGAAGGAGAACCCGGCCTTGGCGTTGGCGTAGGCGGTGTTCCGGTTCAGCACGATCGCGCCGGGGTTGGAGTTCTCGGTGAAGCCGTTCGACCTGTTGTCCCACGCCGCGTTGTCGTTGACGACGTGCGCGACCGTGACTCCCCCGCCGCCCAGCTCGAACCCGTCGCCGTCGCCCTCGAACACCGAGTCGCCCCACCGGTTCTCGCCGTTGCCGAAGGCCCAGGTGTGCTCGACGGTGACCGGTGAGGAGAACTGCCACAGGTCAAGGCCGTCGTCGGAGTTGTCGTACAGTCGCGCGCCGGTGATCCTGTTGCCCGTCCCAGAGCCGAACTTCACCGCCAAGCCGTCGGCGTTCTGCCCGTGCCCGGCCGGGTCGTAGTTGCCGTGACTGTCCAGGTTCTGCACGAGGTTGTCGGTGGTGCCGTCGCCGCGCAGGGTGAAGCCGCAGTCGCCGTTCTTCGTGGTGACGAGGTTCCTGAAGACGCCGCCCACGGAGGAGGTGGCGACGAAGCCCTGGGCCGGGGAGTTCTGGAAGGTGAGGTTCTCGACGGTCCAGTAGTCGCCGTAGATCCCGGCGAGCCAGGAACCGGCGGCTAGCCGGGAGCCGTCGATCCTCACCTTCTCGCTGCCGTACGCCCGCAGGGTGATCCGCGCCGAACCGGTGCCGTCTGCCGTGGACTTGAGGGTGGCCGTCGGGTAGTACGTGCCGGCGCGGACCTGGATGACGGTGCCCGCCGACGCGTTCTTGACGGCCGCCTCCAGCCGGCCGGTGGTGGACACGGTGACCGTCGTCGAGGCGGCCTGGGCGCCGCCTTCGGACAGGCCGAGGTACACGCCGCCCGCGCACGCGGCGACGGCCACCGTCGCGGCGATCGACAGGGTCCGCGTCCTGCGGTGGCGTCCGGTGCTTGGGCGCACGGGGCGTTCCTTTCCTGGGAGATGGGGACGAAGCGGACCGGAGGGGCCGCCCCGGCCCGCTTCTGACATCCGGTCGTCGCCCCGGCCGGAAAGGTTGCCGCAGCCCCGCGAAAACGATCGAAACTTTCGCTTCCGCCGGCCCCACCCGCACCGATTGACCAGCTGTCCCCCTCCCATGACACTCCGAGGGAAAACCGACTCCACAGAAACCCCCACACTCACACAGGATGTGTCATGCGACCCCCCAGAGGCCGTACCGCCCGCACGCTCCTGATCCCCTTCCTGGCCCTCCTCGTCTGTCTCCTCTCCCTCGTCGCCAGTCCGCCCAGCACCGCGCAATCTGGAGCACCACCCGTGAAGCAGTCCAAGTACGCCGGCTATCTCTTCGCCTACTTCACGGGCGAGGGCACCGCCGACGGCGAGCAGATCCGCTACGCCCTCAGCCGCGGCAACGACCCGTTGCACTGGCGTGAGCTGAACGCGGGCAAGCCGGTCCTCACGTCGACCATCGGCGAGAAGGGGCTGCGGGACCCGTTCGTGATCCGCTCCCCCGAGGGCGACAAGTTCTACATGATCGCCACCGACCTGAGGATGTACCGCAACAGCAGCGGCAGCTGGGACCAGGTCCAGCGGCACGGCAGCAAGTCGATCATGGTGTGGGAGTCCACCGACCTGGTCCACTGGACCGACCAGCGCCTGGTGAAGGTCTCGCCTGACAGCGCGGGCAACACCTGGGCGCCGGAGGCCTACTGGGACGACTCGCTCGGCGAGTTCGTCGTCTTCTGGGCGTCGAAGCTGTACGCCGACGACGATCCCGGCCACACGGGATCGACGTACAACAAGATGCTCTACGCGACCACGAAGGACTTCCGCACCTTCAGCGAGCCTAAGGTCTGGGACGACCCCGGCTACTCGGTCATCGACTCGACGGTCGTCAAGGACAAGGACACCTACTACCGCTACACCAAGGACGAGCGGGACCCGTCCTCCAGCTCACCCTGCTCCAAGTTCATCACCGGGGAGAAGTCGACGAGCCTGACGGACACCACGTACGACTTCGTCTCCGACTGCATCGGCAGCGGCTCGATCGACCGGGGCGAGGGGCCGACGGTCTTCAAGTCCAACACCGAGAAGAAGTGGTACCTGTTCATCGACGAGTACGGCGGCCGCGGCTACGTCCCCTTCGAGACGACCGACCTCGACTCGGGCAAGTGGACGATGTCCGCGAACTACCAGCTGCCCGCGAGCCCGCGGCACGGCACGGTGCTGCCGGTGACGCAGGCGGAGTACGACCGGCTGCTGGCCGCCTACCCGGCCACGCCGACGTCGGTCATGGACGCGACGGTGACCGGCCAGAAGGGGTACGCGGTCGTCACCGAGGCGGCGTCGAAGGTCGTGCTGCCGATGGAGCCCGGCGCGGATGTGACGCGTCTCGCGCCGAAGCTGCACGTGAGCGAGGGCGCGAGCGTGAGCCCGCGGTCCGGTACGCGCCGGGACTTCCGCAAGCCGCAGACGTACACCGTGACGGCCGCCGACGGGACGAAGCGCGCGTGGACCGTCGAGGCGGTCCGCACCCGCAGCCCGATCCTGCCCGGGCTCAACGCCGACCCCGACGTGCACTATCTGAACGGCGAGTACTGGATCTACCCGACGACGGACGGCTTCCAGGGCTGGGGCGGGACGCGGTTCAGGGCGTACTCGTCGAAGGACCTGGTCCACTGGAAGGACCACGGCGTCATCCTGGACCTCGGGCCGGACGTGACCTGGGCGGACAAGTACGCGTGGGCGCCCGCGATCGCCGAGCGCGACGGCAAGTACTACTTCTACTTCTGCGCCGAGCAGCAGATCGGCGTGGCGGTGGCCGACTCCCCCGCCGGTCCCTTCAAGGACGCGCTCGGCAAGCCCCTGGTGGCCAAGGGCGGTTCGCTGAGCGGCCAGATGATCGACCCGGCCGTCTTCACCGACGACGACGGGACGTCGTATCTCTACTGGGGCAACGGGCACGGTTACGTCGTGCCGCTCGACGACGACATGGTGTCCTTCGACGCCGCGAAGGTGCAGGACATCACCCCGGACAACTTCCGCGAGGGTTCCTTCGTGATCAAGCGGAAGGGCACGTACTACTTCATGTGGTCCGAGGACGACACCCGCAGCGAGAACTACCACGTCGCCTACGCGACTGGACCGTCCCCGCTCGGTCCGTGGACCAAGCGGGGGACGATCCTGTCCAAGCGCGCCGACTACGGCATTCTCGGCACCGGCCACCACTCCGTGGTGAACACCCCGGGCACCGACGACTGGTACGTCGTCTACCACCGGTTCGCCCTGAACGGCCCCGGAAGGCCGGGCGGCGACGGCATGCACCGCGAGACGACGATCGACCGCATGGAGTTCGCCCCGGACGGGACGATCAAGCCGGTGGTGCCGACGCTGGAGTCGATCAGGCCCGTGCGGTCTAACTGACGAAGTACGACGGGTTCGGCAGCTTGTACGTCCGGTCGGCGTAGCCGCCGTCGAGGTCCGAGTACTGGTCGCCGAAGTTGGCGACGATGTCGTACCCGAGGTCCTTCTCTATGTGCTGCCGGGTGCCGGACTTGTACTGCACGGTGGTGCAGGTCCAGGCGCCCGGCGTGGCACAACCGCTCAGGTAGGACGGCGGGTTGGCGGTGTTCTTGAGGAACATGTGGCCGGCGTCGAGGTTGACGTCGGCACCGACCTTCTTCAGGTTCTCGACGGCGGCCGAGCGCTGCGCCTCGCTGAGGCCCGAGTTGTAGAAGACCTCGACGCCCTTCTTCTCGGCGTACCGCACGAGTTCGGGGCTGCCGAAGACCGCGGGGCGGTCGGCCTTGTTGACGTAGGCGGCCCAACTGGCCGAGTTGTAGGTGTAGTTGTAGCGCTTCTCGTAGTCCAGGCTGAGCAGCAGTGTGTCGTCGATGTCGAAGACGACCGCGGGCCTGGCGCCCTTGTGCAGCGCCTTGCGGGCCGCCTGGTCGATGTACTTTCTCGCGGCGGTGTCGATGCGGGCGAGGTCCTTGGCGTACGGGCTGTCCGCGGACGCCTGGTAGACGCCGTTCGCGTCGGGCGTGGTGCCGTAGTAGGTGTCGATGTCCTTGACCAGGAGCCCGATGTTGTAGGGCTCGTGGGTGGAGTTGGCCGTGGACTGGCCGGCGGTGGCCGCACCGGCGCCGTACAGGGCGGCGCCGGTGACGGCACAGGCGGCCGCGACGGCAGCGATACGCAATGGCTTATGCATGACAGGTTTCTACGCGCGTCACCCTCGTCCGCGCGAGACCCTTTGCCCGATCTATACCTGTTCCAAGGACGGCAAATACGAAAGAGACCGCGCTGCCGCTGCGCCTCGCCGGCCAGCGCAGGCGTCCGGCCCTGCGGGCCGCGGCCGAGGTGCTGGACCGGCTGGGATCCGGCGGGACTGACCCGGCCGGTGGGGAAGCGGGCCGGAGGACCGGCCCGCTTCCCGCGGGTCAGTTCATCGTCGCGCCGATGGTGGTCGAGCCCGTCGTCAGGAACATCGTGGCGGGCAGCGTGCCGCTCGAACTGCGGGCGTTGTAGGTGCTGCTCGCGTCCGTCGACCGGAACGCCGGGGTGGAGATCCCGGAGTCCCAGTTGTTGCCGGACGAGGCGACCGAGGAGCCCTTGCTCACCGATCCGCCGCCGTTGCTCACGGCCAGGTTCTTGCCGAGCTTGGCCGCGCCGGTGGCGAAGTAGTAGCCCCACTTGGCGTTGGCGTAGGCGGTGGTGCGGTTGATGACGATCGCGCCCTTGTTGCTGTTCTCGGTAAAGCCGTTGCCCGCGTTGTCCCAGGCCGCCGAGTTGTTGATGACGTGCGCGACGACCTCTCCGTCGCCGCCCAGCTTGTAGCCGTTGCCGTCGCCCGCGAACGCGGAGTCGGACCAGCGGTTCTTGCCGTTGCCCATCGCCCAGGTGTGCTCGACGGTGACGGGCGAGGAGAAGGACCAGAAGTCCAGGCCGTCGTCGGAGTTGTTGTAGAGGCGGGCCCCGGTGATGAGGTTGCCGGTGCCGGAGCCGAACTTCACGGCGATGCCGTCGGCGTTCTCGCCGTGGGTGGCGGCGTCGTAGTGGCCGTAACTGTCGATGTTCTTGACGGTGTTGTTGACCGTGCCGTCGCCGGTGAGGGTGAAGCCGGAGTCGCCGCCGTTGATGGTCTTGATGTTGTTCCAGACCGTCCCGGTGCAGGACTGGCAGACCACCGCGCTGTCCGGGGAGTTCTGGAAGGTGATGTTGGAGACGTTCCAGTAGTCCGCGGTGAGCTTGAAGATCCAGCCGCCGGAGGGCAGCGACGACCCGTCGATCTTCACGGTCTCCGAGCCGTACGCGGTGAGCGTGACCGGCGCCGACGAGGTGCCGTTGGCCGTGGACTGGATCGTGGCCGTGGGGTAGTAGGTGCCGCCGCGGACCTGGATGACGGTTCCGGCGGTGGCGTTCTTGATGGCGTTGGACAGGTCGGTCGAGTTGCTGACGACCACGGTCGCGGCCTGGGCCTGGGTGGGGAGTACGGCGAGGCCGGCGCCCAGGGAGAGCGCCGCGACGGCTGTGAGAGCGGTACGACGAGACATGGAGTGCGGTCCCTTTCGTCGTTCGGATGGGGAGTTCCTACGGGGAGTGGGTCACAGGACGCGGTCCAGCCAGCTGAAGACCTCGTCCTGCATGCGGTCGACGAAGACATGGCCGAGGTCGGGCCAGGTCTTGAGGTGCAACCGCTCCTCGGCGTGGCGCGAGCGCCAGAGTGCGCGCAGCTTGTCGTGGGCCACCCGTACGCCGTCGGCGGGGAAGAGGGTGTCCAGCGCGCCGCTGAAGAAGAGCATCGGCCTGGGTGCGGCGATGCCCGCCACGTCGGGGAAGTCGAGGAACCGGGGAAGCCCGGGGTGGAGCATGTAGTACGAGGACTGCCCGCGCAGCGTGTTGTTGCCGGGCACCATCATTTCCTTCAGCCCGGTCATCCAGCACACGCTCGCCGCCGCGGCGACGGCGTCGCTGAGCGCGGCCGTCTGCCAGGCGCGGTAGGCGCCCATGGAGAACCCGACGGCCGCGACCCGGCGGGCGTCCACGCGGTCCAGGCCGGCCAGGAATCCGGCGGCGCGGGCGTCCTCGCGGGCCATGAGTCCGGCGAGGGAGGAGCCGAGGTTGTAGAAGTTGGAGGCGAGGGCCTGCTGCTGCTCGTAGGTGAGGGGGCCGCGGTCGCCCCAGCCGAGGGCGTCCAGGCACAGGACGACGTAGCCGCGCCGGGCCAGTTCGTCGCCGACGAAGCGTCCGCTGAAGTACTTGTCCGCCCATGCCTGTCCGGAGGCCAGGCGCGTGTCGTCGTACCAGGGCCGGACGAGTTTCTCCTTCCCGATGTCGAACCGGGCTCCGTGATCGTGCAGGAGCAGGACGGCGGGGAAGGGTCCGGTGCCGTGCGGGGTGAGCAGGGTGCCGCGGACGCGTTCGTACGAGGTGAGGGAGAGCGTCACCAACTCCCTGGCGTATCCCTCGCCTTGGGGGCCGGGGGTGAACTCGGGGGCGTACGGCGTCTTGTCCTGCCGGTCGACGAGGAGGTGCTCCTCGACCTTGGAACGGGCGGCGCGGCGCCAGGACCTGAAGTCGCGGACCGGGGACGTGCCCCAGGCGAGCGGGAAGCGCAGCTCGCCCTTCAGAGCCGGGTGGAAGTCGGGGAGGTTGCCACCGACGAGCCCGGCGGCCTGCGCCTGGCCGGGTGAACCTCCGAGGAACGCCGCCGCGGCGGCTCCCGCCACGAAGGTCCGGCGGCCGAACAGCTCAGTCATCCTGCCGCCCGGGGCCCGCGTGACGCAGGACGTGGTGCTGGATTGCCGACGGGGTCGTGAGCGGCCGGTGGTCGTAGACGTCGGCGGGGTCCCAGCCGACGTCGCTCGTCAGGCCGAGGCCGTTCGCCACGGCGTTCAGGCGGGCGGGGCGGCCGTTGAACCAGGAGCCGGTGTCCCGGAAGTGCTCGCCCCCGTAGTCCGCGACCGCGAGGGCCGGGTTGCCGCGCGGGTACGCGAAGACGTTGCGCTCGGAGAAGATCGCGGACTCCAGGCCGGCGCCGAGCGCGTACAGGGTGTCGGCGGCCCGGCCCCGGTAGACGTTGTTGACGACGTGCACCTGCCCGAAGCGGACGCGGGGGGCGCGCTGCACGATGTCGGTGAAGAGGTTGCGGACGAAGGTGACCTTGAGGTGCCCGCGGTCCCGGTCGCCGCGTCCGTCGCCCGACCCGATGAGGATCGCCTTGTCGTGGTCGGTGAAACGGCTGTCGGACACGGTGACGAAGTCGGAGCCGTCCTCGATGTCGAGGAGTCCGTCGTGCCGCTGGACGTGCTCCCCGTGGAAGCCGGGGGGCGCCTCGCGGTCCGGGAAGCGGCCGTCGGTGAAGGCGCAGTGGTCGACCCAGATGTTCTTGCCGGTGATCACGGTCATCGCGTCGAAGCGGGCGTTCCAGTTGCCCTGTGAGCCGTCGCCCGGCGACCAGGTGGTGAAGTGGTCGACGGGCGCTTCGAGGTGCAGGTTGCGGACGATGATGTTCGTGCCCGTGTTGACGGTCAGGAAGACCCCGAGGAGCCGGGCGTCGCCGCCCACGCCGACCAGGGTGGTGTTGCTGGGCACGGTCAGCTGGATCTGCAGCTTCTCCTGCGTCGACCCGGTCTGGCGGAGCTGGCGCTGCTGCCTGCAGTAGTCGTGGCGGGTGTCGGACCAGGTGCCGCCGTCCTCGCCGAAGCAGGACATGTACTTGGCGAGGTCGTAGCCGGGGGCGTAGTCCTGCTCGCCTAGCAGCGAACCGTCCGCCGCCTCATGGCCGTTGATGTCGCCGACGACCCGGATCACCTTGGGTGCGGCCGGCTCGCCCCGGTTGGCCAGGGCCTCCTTGAGTTCGGCGCGGGTGTGCACCGTCCAGGTGGTGCCGCCCGCGCCGCCGGTGGTGCCGGTACCGGTCGAGGCCCAGCCGGCGGGTGCGCGTTCGGCGGCGGAGGCCGTCGTCGGCAAGAGCAGGAACGCGCAGGCCAGGAGGGCCGTCACGGCCCTACGCACGAGGCCGCCAGTCACCGAGGTAGGCCGACTTGGTGTGCGACTCGGCCTCGGCGCCGGTCAGTTGGGGCCGGTTCTCCGGCACCGTGATCGCCGCGCCCGGACCGGAGTTGCGGTACTCCCTGAACCGCATGGTCTGCCAGGGGTACGCCTCGCGCATGTTGGTGTAGGGCGCCACCGCGTCGATCCCCGGCCCGATCCGGCTGTCCCGCACGACGAGGGAGGGCCAGGCGGTCGTCTCGTACGACGGCACCCACGGCCGCGCCAGCTTGTACGCCCCGTCCTCGGCGGCGGAGGTGATCCGGGAGCGGAGGGCGAGGATGCCGTGCGGGTTGGCCCGGGCGGTGGACGGGGCGAAGACCATCCCCTTGGGCGTGAACGACACGTCTCGTTGCAGCGTGCGGAAGTGGCAGTCCTCGAAGACCGCGGTCGCCCGGCCGAAGACGAAGTCGACGTCGCCCTCGATGTGGCAGCGGTGGAAGTACTGCCGGTCGAAGACGTCCAGCGCGCTCGTCTCGACGAACAGGGTGTCCTGGTGGGCCAGCAGACGGACGTTCTCGAAGTGCGTGCGGTCGCCGTACGTGTACGCCGCCACCGCCTGCGTTCCGGTGATCTCGGGATGGTCGGCGCGCAGCCAGTCGTTGGCGAGGGTGAGGTCGCGGACGGTGAGCCCGGGGGCCGCCGAGGTGAAGGTGGCGGAGCCCGCGGTGCCGTACGTGCCCGAGCCGTCGGGCTTCTGGGTGCCGTTGGCGTTGTCGAAGACGATGACGACGTCACGCGGGTCGCGGGTGGCCCCGCGCAGGGTCAACTCGGGCTTGCCGACGGGGATGTTCACGACCTCGCGGTACGTCCCCGGGTGCACGACGATCGTCCAGCCGGGGCCGGTCACCGCGTCGACTGCCGCCTGGACGCGGTCGCCGGGGCGGACGTGCAGGACGCGGCGGCCCACCGCCCAGGCGGGACCGGCACCGGCCGCCACGAGCCCGCCGGCGATGCCCGTGAGGAGCGTGCGCCTGCGCATCAGCGCTCCCCCTTCCACGGCGTCCAGTCACCGAGGTAGGCCGCACGCGTCGCGGACCGGGCCTGCTCGTCGGTGAGTTGGGGGCGGTTGGCGGGAACGGTGATCTCCGCGCCCGGGCCCGAGTTGCGGTACTCCGCGAACCGCTGGTTCTGCCACGGGAAGGCGTCCGACATGTTGGTGTAGGGCGCGACCGCGTCGATGCCCGGGCCGAGCCAGGTGTTCCGCACGGTGAGCGACGGGCGGGCGGTGGTGTCGGAGCTGGGCACCCAGGGGCGGGCCAGCTTGTAGGCGGCGTCCGGGGCCTCGCTGCTGATCCGGCTGCGGAGCACCAGGTAGCCGAGCGGGTTGGCGCCCGCCGTGGAGGGCGCGAAGACGAAGCCGTACGGGGCGGCGGACAGGTCGGTGCGGTTCAGGGTGCGGAAGTGGCAGTTCTCGTAGACCGCCGTGCCCCGGCCGAAGACGAAGTCGACGTCTCCCTCGACATAACAGTGCGCGAAGTACTGGCGGGCGAAGACGGACAGGGCGAAGGAGTCGGCGTACAGGGTGTCCTGGTGGCCGAGGAAGCGGCAGTGGTGGAAGGCCGAGCGGTCGCCGAGCACCTTGATGGCGACGGCCTGGGTGCCGGAGATGCCGGGGTGGTCGGCGCGCAGCCAGTCGTTGGCGAAGGTGATCCAGCGGGCGGTGAAGCCGTCGGTGCGGATCAGGGTGGTGGCGGAGCCGGTGGTGCCGTAGGTGCCGGAGCCGTCGGGCTTCATCGTGCCGGCCGCGTTGTCGTAGACGATGACGACGTCGCGCGGGTTCTCGCTCGCGCCGATCCAGGTCATCTCGGCGGCGGCCTCGGTGCGCTGCCCGGTGGCCGGGTCGACAACACCGGCGGACACCGTCTCGCGGTACACGCCGGGCGCGATGACCAGGGTGTACCCCGCGGTGGTGGCGGCCTTCACGGCGGCCTGGACGGTGGTGAAGTCGCCGCGGCCTCGCTGGTCGACGTAGAGCGTCTTCGGGGTCAGGCGTGCGGCCGGAGACCCGTACCGGCCGAACGGGCGGTGCCGGGAGGAGGCCTCGGCGGGCAGAGGTGCGGCCTCGGCGGGCAGGGCGGCCGGCCCGAGCGCGGCGCCCGCTGCGGCGCTCGCCATCAGGAATCCCCTTCTGGACAGGGGGAGGTGGACGTGGGGCGAGGACATGCGGGGGCTCCTTGGATGTGCGGCTCGGCAGGGTGGTTCGGTGCGGTGCCTCGCGGGGAGTGCGGGGGCCGGGGCGGGCGCGCCTCCGATCGAGGGCGCGGTGGGGTCCCGCCCCG
>NZ_JBXEJE010000004.1:123117-144121 GCF_056820935.1 Streptomyces sp. Q2
GCGGTCCGGTGGGCGTCAGCACAGGCGGCCGGCGCCCACCGCGGTCCGGTGGGCGTCAGCACAGGCGGCCGGCGCCCGCCCGGTGGTCGACGATCGCCGGGACGGCCTTCGCCGGGTCGACCTTGGTGCGCAGGGTCGGTGTCCAGCCCGCGCCCGACTGCAGGGTCTCGGCGGGGATCTCCGCGTTGTGCACGGCGATCAGGTCGACGGCCTTGCCGTTGACCTGGTTGCCGGTGGCGGTGACCGGTGCCTCGCTCCACTTCTTGAGGATCTTCGCCGCGCTGACCCCCTCGGGCAGCGTGAACGCGTTCTTCTCCGCGACCAGCTGCGACTCCTTGCCGATGCCGTAGCTGTAGGAGTAGGAGGCGTCGGCCACGAAGTGGTTGTTGTACGAGTCGACCTGCCCGAAGCGGACCCGGGGCGCGCGCTCGACGAGCTTGGAGAACAGGTTGTGGTGGAAGGTGACCTTCAGGTGCCCCCGGTCGCCCGCCGCCGTGGACTCGCTGTCGCTGTTGCCGATGAGGATCGTCTTGTCGTGGTCGGCGAAGACGTTCCAGGAGGCGGTCACGTAGTCGGAACCGCGGACGATGTCCAGCTCGCCGTCGTGCTGCTGGTAGAGCATGCCGAAGTAGGTCGGCGCCGCGCTGTCGGGGTGGCTGCCGTCGGTGAACGTGTTGTGGTCCATCCACACGTGGGTGGAGCCGTAGACGACGGCGGTGTCGTACTCCGAGTTCCAGTTGCCCTTCGAGCCGTCGGTGGGGTCCCACTGCGGGAAGCAGTCGATGGGGCTCTCGAAGGTGAGGTTGCGGACGATGACGTTGTCCACGGCCTTGATCTGGAGGCTGGCGCCCTTGATTCCGGCGTTCTTCCCGACCCCGATGATCGTGGTGTTGGCCGGGATGCTCGCCTTGATGGCCTTGTCCTGGTTGGCGGCCGAGGTTCGGCGCAGCCCCTCGGGGCTGTCGGCGGGCTCGGCGCTCAGGTCGGTGTCGAGTCCCCAGGCCTCGGGCGAGTACTTCGCGAGGTAGGCGTCGAAGTCGTAACCGGGCGCGGCGAAGGCGTCACAGCCCTCGGAGACCGCGTCGATCGTCCCCTTCACCTTGATGATCTTCGGCGCGCTGCCCCCGGCGGCCAGGGCGGCCTTGAACTCCGCCCAGGTGCTCACGGTGTAGACGTGCTCGGCGTCGGCGGCGGCACCGCCGGTGGTCCCGGTCCCGTACGACGCCCAGCCGTCGTTGGCGGCGAGGGTCTGCCGGGCCAGGTCAGGGGAGGTCTGGGCCTGGGCGGTGGTGCCGGTGAGCGTCAGGGCGAGGGCGGTGCAGCCGACCACGGTCATGCTTGTGGCATGCCCATGCCATCTCTGTGCGTTCATTGTGCGGCTCTCTCTCGATGAAGGGTGGTTACGCGGTGGCCGTCGGCCAGGTGATCCAGGACTCCGGGATCTCCGCATCGAGCCGGCGCACGTCCTGGGGTCCCAGCACCCGGTGGTGCAGCAGCTCGCCGGCGACCAGCCGGGCCACGGCGATCGCGCCCGGCGGGTTGAAGTGCGTGTTGTCCTGCTCGGTCGCGGTCCAGTTGAAGTACTTCTTGGTCTCCTCGACGCCGAGCTTCTGCCACAGCGCGAGCGACAGGGCCTGCAGGTCGAGCAGCGCCACGCGCTCCTCCTGGGCGAGCGCACGCATCGCCGCCGGATACTCGCCGTGCGTCGGCACGGCGTTGCCGCTCGCGTCGAACCTGCGCCGCTCGACGGACGTGGCGAGCACGGGGCGGGCCCCACGGGCCCGGGCGCCCTCGATGTACAGGCGCAGATAGTCCTGGTACGTCGTCCAGGGCTCGGTGTAACGAGTGGGGTCCGTGGTCTTCTCGTCGTTGTGCGCGAACTGGACGAGCAGGAAGTCCCCCGGCCGGATCGCGGAGAGAATGGCGTCGAGTCGTCCCTCGTCGACGAAACTCTTCGAACTCCGCCCGTTCACCGCGTGATTGGAGACGGGCCGATCCTTGTGCAGGAAGAACGGAAGTGCCATGCCCCACCCGGTCTCGGGGGCGGCGTCGGCGTATTTCTGGGCGGCGGTGGAATCACCGGCGATGTAGAGGGTCCGCGTACGGCGGCCTGAGGCCTGCGCGGTACCGGTTGCGGCAAAAGCGAGAGGAGCGGCGGCGAGCGCCGCGGTGGTGACCTGTCTGCGGGTGAGCGACACGACGATGTGCCTTTCTTGACGGCCTTACGGAATAACGGCGCCTTTCAAAGTGGGGGGTATCCCCCGCGCCCCTTCAGGGGCGCGGGGAACTGCGCGACCAGCCACGACGAACCCGCGGCCTGCCGCAAAGCCGAACCGGCCGAGCTCTTAGCCCTTCTGCTCGTTCCACTCCGCCTGAGCCGTGTTCAGCTGCTCGGCCAGCGTGTCCAGGAAGTCCTTCGCACTCATCTTCCCGAGCAGCACCTTCTGGAAGTTCGGCTCGTTGTCCGACTTCGAGATGGTGCCCCAGTCGGGCAGGTAGTACGGCAGCTGGACAATGGTCGTGGAACCGTCACTCAGCGCTCCGGCCGCCAGCTTCGTGGGCTCGGCCTTGGAAACCCACTCGTCCTTCGCGGCGTCGTTGTTCGCCGGAACCTGACCGGCCGACTCGTTGAACTTCGAGTTCTCCGCGTGCGAGGTGGCGAACTCGATGAACTTCCAGGCGGCTTCCTTGTTCTTGGACGTCTTGAACAGCCCGAGCCCGTCCACCGGGTTGGACACCTGGACCCGCTTGCCGGAGGCACCGATCGGCTGCGGAATACCCCGGAACTTCTCGGCCCCGAACGCCTTCACGTGGTCCTGGTAGGAGCCCAGGTTGTGGTTCAGCATTCCGATCGTGCCGGAGTCCCACTGGGCGACCATCTTGGTGAAGTCGTTGTTCAGGTCGGCCGCCGGAGTGACCTTCTTGTAGAGGGCCGCGTACTTCTTCAGCGCCTCGACGTTCTTCGGGTCGTTGACCGTGGACTTCGCACCGCTCGCGTCCCAGAAGGACGTGATGCCGGACTGCCCGTACATCGCGTCCAGCGCCTGGGCGATGGAGCCGGCGCCACCGCGGATGGTGTAGCCGAACTCGTTCTTCTTGCTGTTGGTGAGCTTGTCCGCGGCCTCGTAGAACTTGTCCCAGGTGGTCGGCTCGTCCAGGCCCGCCTTCTCGAAGAGGTCGGTGCGGTAGTAGAGGACACCGTTGTTGGCGGAGGTCGGGATCGAGTACAGGGTGCCGTCACCGCCGCCGGCGGCCTTCAGCGACTTGACCATGTCCTCGTTGAGCTTGCCGTTGAGGGAGGACTTGGCGAGACGGTCGTCCAGCGGGTCCAGCGCGTTCTGAGCGGAGATCGCCGCGATCATCGCCGCGCCGACACCGCCGACGTCCGGCAGGCCGCCGCCCTGGATGGCGGTGTCGACCTTGGACTGGTACTCGGTGGAGGCGATCCCGACGTACTCGACGTCGATGTCCGGGTTCGCCTTCTCGAAGTCGGCGATGATCTCCTTCCAGATGTCGGTGCGGACACCGCCGTTGTTGTCCCAGAAGAGGACCTTGCCCTTGCCACTGCCCTCGGCGCCCTTGTCACCGCCGGAGGCGCTGCCGTCGTCACCGCAGGCGGTGGCGGTGAGCGCGAGCACGGAACCCAGGGCGACGGCTATGGCAGCGCGCCTGCTTCTACGGATGCTGATCTTCATTGGTCGGCTCTCTTCTTCTGGATCCTGCGGGGACATGAAGTTGTGGGGGTCAGTGACGGGCGTACGGAGCCCAGTTGTCCGTGCCCTTGAGGTAGTTCGCGACGGTGTGCGCCTTCGCGTCGGCGTCGCTCAGCTGCGGCCGGTCCGCGGTGACGCCCGCCCCCGGCCCGACGTTGCGGTACTCGGCGAACCGCGCGTCCTTCCACGAGAACCCGCTCATGTCGGTCCACGGGGAGGACTTGACCGCGGCGGGCAGCTCGGTGTCGCGGATCAGTACCTGGGCGACCGCGGCCGGTTCACCGCCCGGGTGCCAGGGCCGTCCGAGGTGGAAGGTCCCCTCCGGCGCGTCGCTCACGATCCTCGACCTGGTGATCAGGAATCCGTGCGGGTTCCCCGTCCAGGTCGAAGCCGCCGTGATGTAGCCGTTGTTGGTGGTGGAACCCCGGCTGAGCGCCTTGATGACGGACCGCTCGATGACGGTGGTCGCGCGTCCGTAGACGAAGTCGACATCGCCCTCGATGTACGAGTCGCGGAGGTAGACCCGGCTGATCACGTCCAGCTTGGGGCTGTCGGTCATCAGGGTGTCCTGGTTGCCCAGGAAGGCGGTGTTCTCGAAGACGATCCGGTCACCGGTCGTCTTCATGGCGAGGGCCTGCTCGGCGCCGAGCTCGTGCGCGGCCTCGTCGAAGTCGTTGCTGAAGGTGAGGTTGCGGGCCGTGACGTCGCTCGCGGCGATCCGTACGGTCGCGCTCCCGGTGGAGCCGCCGTACGCGGCGGGCGTGTCGTAGACGATGACGGTGTCGGACCGGCGTTGTCCAGTCCCCTGGAGCACGATGTTCGGCTTCGTCGCGGGGATGAGGACCTTCGCCCGGTACGTGCCCGGAGCGACCGCGATCGTCACGGGCACGGCGTTGCCGTCGGGCACGGCGTCCACGGCGGCCTGCACGGTCGGGTAGTCGGCCGGAACGTGAAGAGTGGTACCGATCCGCTTCTGCGGGCCGGAGAACCGCTGGACCAGAGCCGGCACGGCGGCGGCCGGATCCAGCCGGTAGTCGTAGAACTCCCGGGGATCGAAGGCGGCACCCCACTCGTCGGTCCGCCCGCTCGTGTTGCGCAGGATCGATCCGCGCTCCACCAACTCGGCGGTGGCGTCGGCCTGGTAGGGGTGCTGGACATCCCGGTAGTAGCTGTTCTCGATGACCATTTTGGTCCGGCCGCGCGACCAGTTGCCGTACGTCCACACGGGGTCGTCCGGATCCACCTGGGCCGTCAGGTAGTTGTTGTACAGGTGCGCGTAGGCGGCGTTGTCCACGGACGGGTTGCGCTGCTTGGTGTGGGCGAACAGGTTGTGGTCGATCGTGATCTGCGTCCTGACGTTGGCCGTCCAGCCGAGTCCGAACGTCTTGTTGTTGTTCTCGAACCGGTTGTACGAGACGGTCACGTACTCGCTGTCCTTGCGGACGTCGAGCTGCCCGTCGCAGATGTTCGAGAAGCGGTTGTGGTCGACCCACACGTGGTGGACGGTGTCCATCTGGATGCCGTCGAAGTCGGTGTCCTTGCAGTCCCAGTTGCCCTCGACCGCCGAGTCACGGATCGTCAGATTGCGGATGATCACGTTGTGCGTGCCGGGGTTGAGGTGCAGCTCGCCGTGGACGATCTCGCCACTGTCGCCGACGCCGGTGATCGTCTTGTTGGAGGCCACGACGATGTCCGAGCCGAACGGCTCGACGGCTATCGCCCCCGACACCCGTATGACGTACGGCTCTTCGGCCGCCGCGTACTTCGCCAGCGCGGCCTGGTCGGTGACGGTCACGACCCTGCCGCCCGCGCCGCCGGTGGTACCGCCGGCGAGGGAGGCGAATCCGTGGGCCCGGTCGCTCCAGCGGTCGGTCGGCGCCGATAAAGGGTCTGCGGCCCTGGCCTCCCCGACCGCCCCGAGGCACAGGGCGGCCACCAGGCCGAGCACGGCGGCCCCGACTCTGCCGTGGCCATGCTTCGGCAAGCGCTTGCTATGGGGGTGCGTCATTGCGGCTCCCAACAGGCGTTCTACGTGCGATCAACAGACGTGTGCGAGCGGTGTGTCACCGCGGGACCGATTTACAGCGGGCTGATCCTGAACTGCGTGAAACTCGCCGCGCCGGCATGTCCCGGGCCGACGGGCGCGAGGGCGAACAGGCCGAGCAGGGCGCCGACCCAGCGCCAGGGGGTGGCGGCGAAGACCTGGCCGGAGGGGCGCAGGCCGTCACCGACGTCGTAGAAGAAACGGCAGCGGGCTCCGGCGCCGATCTCGATGCGCAGCCTGGCCCGCCCCTCGGGCGCGAGCCGCGGATGGTCGGCGTCGCGTTCCTTCTCGGCGACCGCCTCGGCGAACCGGTGCACCAGGTGGACCGTCCCGTCGGCGCCCCGCTGGAGTCCGATCCAGCTGAACGCGTCCCCGAGGATCGCGAGTCCGGCCCGTGCGCCCGGGTCCTCGCCGTGCAGGGTCAGCTCCACCTCGACGGCGGACGGGACGCCCGGAAGCCGCTGCGTGAGCACGTTCGGCAGTTTGCGCAGGTCGTGCGCGTCGGCCGAGCGGACGCAGGCCAGCCTGAGGCCGTCCCCGGAGTGCTGGGTGGCCCAGCCGTCCTGCGGGTTGGCCGTCCACTGCCACTGGCGGCCGAAGCGTCCGCCGGGGAAGTCGTCGTCGGTTGCGGGTGCGGCGGCGGGCTGCGGCGGCAGGTCCGGCTTCCGGTGTACGGCCACCGGGGCCCCGTCGTCGCCGAGCACCGGCCAGCCGTCCGCGCCCCAGCGCATCGGCTGGAGGTGGACGACCCGGCCGTAGGCGCCGCGCTGCTGGAAGTGCAGGAACCAGTCCTCGCCGGACCCGGTGCGCACCCAGCCGCCCTGGTGGGGGCCGTTGACGGCGGTGTCCTTCTGCTCCAGGACGATCTTCTCCTCGTACGGCCCGAAGAAGCCGCGCGAGCGGAAGGCGCCCTGCCAGCCGGTCTCCACGCTCCCGGCGGGGGCGAAGATCCAGAACCAGCCGTCGTGCCGGTAGAGCTTGGGTCCTTCGAGGGTGAACCAGCCGGGGATGCGGTCTCCGTCGACGATCACCTTGCCCTCGTCGAGGAGTGACGTGCCGTCGGGGTGCATGCGGTGGCCGGTGAGCCGGTTCTTGATGCCCGAGCGTGACTTGGCCCAGCCGTGCACGAGGTAGGCCTCGCCGGTCTCCTCGTCCCACAGGGGGCAGGCGTCGATGAGTCCCTTGCCCTCCTTCACCAGGTGGGGTCGCGTCCACGGGCCGCGGATCTCAGGGGCGTTGATCTGGAAGATGCCCTGGTCGGGGTCGCCCCAGAAGATCCAGAAGCGGTCGTCGTGGTGACGCAGCGCCGGTGCCCAGACTCCGCAGTCGTGCCGCGGGGACCTGAACTCGCTCGCCGGTTCCAGGCGTTCGAGTGCGTGGCCGACCAGGGTCCAGTTGACCAGGTCGCGGGAGTGCAGCAGGGGCAGTCCCGGGGCGCGGCCGAAGCTGGACGCGGTGAGGTAGAAGTCGTCGCCCACGCGGACGACGTCCGGGTCCGACCAGTCGGCGTTCAGGACGGGGTTCGTATACGTCTCGGCGGTCGGAGCCGGGTTGGTACTCGTCTCGTCGGTCGGAGCGGGCTCCGGGTTCGTCTCGGCGGTCACAGGCTCACCGCCTTGCGGATGAGGGCCGCGGCCCCGTCCCGGTCGAGGCGGCCGTCGGCGACCACGGTGACGATCCGGCGTACGACGGTGTCGCCCGGCTCGACCGGCACCCGTCCCTCGTACGCCAGGGACGATCCGACGCCCGGGTACTCGTCGGTGCGGACGAACCACGGGTCCCGGCGGGTCTGCTCGGTGGCCCCGGCGAAGACCAGGGTCCAGGTGGCGCCGGCCAGGGCGAGCCAGTCGGCGCGGGTGCCGTGGATCGCGGCCTCGCCCTCGGCGCCGGCGGTGAAGACCCGCGGGGCCTCGTCCTCCTTGCGGGCCCGCCAGAAGAAGCCGCCGTAGGCCGCGCCGGGGCGGCCGTTCGTCGCCGGGCTGCCGATCGACAGCGGGTCGGCGGTGACGTTGGTCAGCGAGAAGGTGAAGTCCAACGCCCAGGCGGCGTCGGTGAGTTCGGTGGCGGCGACGGTACGGCGTTCGCGCAGCAGCTCGCCGCCCGCGGCCACCCAGCGCAGCTCCTCCACGAACCCGTCGGGGTCGCGCAGCTGGAACGTGGTGTGGCGCTGGGCGCCGTGGTTGTCGAGTTCGGTGGGGCCCTGGTCGCGGACGTAGGTGCGTCCGCCCCAGAAGTTGAACCCCTCGACGTCGGGAACGGCGACACCGACGCCGAGGTGGTGTGTGTGGTCGGCGGGGCTGAGCTCGGTCACCGCCGTGCCGGCCAGGGTGGTGACGGGGTGCAGGTACGGGCGCGGGGAGAGCCGGGCCGGCAGCTCGGGCCGGGTGACGTACCGGCCGACCGGTCGGCCCGCGACGCGCAGCACCGGCGAGTCGTTGGTCGTCATCACGTGCTCACCTCTTTCGGTAGGGCCCAGGGGGCGCCCAGCTCGGAGTAGAGGGCGAGGTTGTCGGCGGCGGCCGCGACGAGGCCGTCGATGCCGGGCACCACCCGGCGCTGCTCGTCGGGGAGCAGCTGCCAGACGCCCTGAGGCAGCGGGGCCGGGTCGGGGGCCTGGCGGATCGCCTCGACGACCTTCATGAAGGAGCCCGTCACGTCCGGCGTGACCAGCAGCTCCGCGCCGTCGGTGAGGTGCTCGACGAGGTTCTCCAGCAGGTCGGTGCGGCCGTACTCGTACTCCTCCGGTCCGTGGTCGGCCCGCTGGAGCAGTACGCGGTCCTGCTTGTACCAGAAGGTGATCCGGCCGTGGCTGCCGTGCGCGACGACGTACGGCTCGTCGGGGTCCTCGGCGCACAGGGTGGCGGCGACGGTGACCGGCAGGCCCCGCGTGGTGGTGACGCGGACGCAGGAGGTGTCGTCGGACTCGATGTCGTTGGCGCGCAGCAGCTCGGTCTCGATCCGGGCGACGTCCTCGGCGCGCGGGGCGCCGGCCAGGGCGAGGGCGGTGGCGACGGCATGCGCGAGGGGGTTGGTCAGCGCCCCGTCGATCACGTCGACGCCGTTCAGCCGCCGCTTGCCCGCCCAGGGTGCCCGCCGGTAGTAGGCCTCGGGGCGTGCCCAGGCGCCGGCTCCGCCGACGCCGGCCAGCTCGCCGATCGCGCCCTCGGCGATCAGCTCGCGGACCGCAGGCACGGCGTGCGAGCCCAGCGACTGGAAGCCGATCTGGCAGACCACCCCGGCCTCGGCGACCCCGTCCGCCATGCGGCGGAACTCGGCGTACGAGGGGGCGGGCGGCTTCTCCAGCAGGAGGTGCACGCCCCTTCGCGCGGCCGTCAGCGCCAGGTCGGTGTGGGTGGGGATCGGCGTGCAGATCACCGCGATCCTGGCGCCGGTCGAGTCGAGGAGCGCGCCGAAGTCCGCGGACTGCTCGGGCGTGCCGAGGCCCTCGGGGAGCTCGTCCGCGGTCAGCGGGGTCAGCTCGCAGATACCGGCGAGCCGGACGATCCCCTTGTCCTGGAGCCTGCGGATGTTGTCCAGGTGCCAGTGGCCGTGGCCACGCGCGCCCGCCAGGACGATGTCTACGGTCATGGGGTCCTCCCTGCGCCCGCGCCGCGTGCCACCTCTCGGTCGGCCGCCTCGGCGCTGTCGATCTTTGTGTGCAGGGTAGGTGTCCAGCCGACGTCGGCCGTGAGGTCACGCTCACTGGCCGAGTTGTAGGCGTTGTGGATCGTGAGCAGGTCCACCGGATAGCCGTTGAAGAGGCTGCCGCTCTGGTGCAGGGCGGTGCCGTTCCAGCTCTTGACCAGGTCGGCGGCCTCGATGTGGCCGGGGGTGGTGAAGGCGTTGTTCTCGGCGTGGATCCCGGACTCGGTGGAGACACCGATGGAGTAGCGGTAGTCGTGGGCGTCCTCCGGCACGACGTACCGGTTGTTGTAGAGGTGCACCTGCCCGAAGCGGACGCGCGGGGCGCGCTGGACGACGGACTCGAACTCGTTGTGGTGCAGGGTCACCCGGAGCTTGCCGCGGTCGCCGGTGGCCGAGTCGCTGTTGCCGATGAGCATCGCCTTGTCGTGGTCGGCGAAGCGGCTCCAGGAGACGGTGACCAGGTCGGAGCCGCCTGTGATGTCCAGCAGGCCGTCGTGGCGGAGGTAGTTGCGGCCGAAGTAGGTGGGTTCCTTCTCGTCCGGGTGGCCCTTGTCGGAGGCCGTGACGTGGTCGACCCAGACGTGGGTGGCGCCGCGCAGCCAGAGGGTGTCGTACGCCGTCTTCCAGTCGCCGAGGCCGCCGTTGTTGGGCTGCCAGACGGGGAAGCAGTCGTAGGCGTCGCGCAGTTCGAGGTTGCGGATGATCACGTTGTCCGCGTTGTTCACCTCGAGGCTGCCGCCCTTGAGGACGGCCTTGGAGCCGAGGCCGACGATCGTGGTGTTGGAGCCGACCGGCAGCACGACCCGCTCGGCCTGCCGGGCCGCCGACGCCTGGCGGGCCTCCTCCTGCGGGCCGCTGGGCTTGGCGGAGCCCCAGGTGCGGGGGTCGTAGGCGGCCAGGTACTTCTTCGTGCTGTAGCCGCCGGTGGTGTAGTCGGCGCAGTCCAGGTGGTCACCGTCGTCGTCGGTGTTGGCGTCGATGGTGCCGGCGATCTTGATGATCTTCGGGGTGGCGCTGCCGCCGTCGAGGGCGCGGACCAGTCCGGCGCGGTCGGTGACCGTGTACACGTGGGCGTCGTCGGCCGCCGCGCCCCCGGTGGTGCCGCCGTCGGCGGCCGCCCAGCCGTCGTTCGGGGCCAGGGTCTCGCGGCTGATGTCACGGGCCTCGGCGTGGGCGGGGACGCAGAGCATCCCCAACAAGCCCAGCGCGACGGCGAGGTGACGCTTCCTCATCCCTTCACCGCCCCCGCGCTGAAGCCCGTGATCAGCCACTTCTGGATGAAGGCGAACACGATCACGACGGGTACGGCCGCGATGATGCCGCCCGCCGCGAGCGCGCCGAGGTCGACGCTGTCCGCGCTCATCAGGGTGTTGAGGCCGACCGGGATGGTCTGCTTGTTCTGGTTGTTCAGGAACATCAGGGCGAACAGGAAGTGGTTCCAGGAGTGCACGAAGGCGAAGGAGCCGACGGCGATCAGACCGGGCCGCAGCAGCGGCAGGACCACGATCCTGAAGGCGGTGAAGCGGTTGCAGCCGTCGACCCAGGCCGCCTCTTCCAGCGAGTACGGCACGTTCTTGATGAAGTTGCTGATCAGGATGATCGACAGCGGAAGCTGGAAGACGGTCTCCGCGATGATGACACTGCCCAGCGAGTTGATCATCTTCAGCTCGGCGAAGATCTCGAAGAGCGGGACCAGGAGCAGCGCGCCCGGCACGAACTGGGAGCACAGCAGGGCCAGCATGAAGGCCTGCTTGACCTTGAAGTTGAACCGGGCGAGCGCGTAGCCGCCGGCCAGCGCGACGAGGGTCGTCATCACCAGGGTGGCGAGACCGACGAGCAGGCTGTTCTCGAAGTAGGTGGCGAAGCTGCGCTCCGTCCACACCTTCTCGAAGTGGTCGAAGGTGATGGGCCAGGGCAGGAGCGAGGTCGAGCCGGCCGGGCGCAGCGCGAAGAGGAGGATCCAGTAGAAGGGGATCAGGGTGAAGACGAGGTAGACCGACAGCGGCAGGTAGATCTGCCAGCGGGGGGCCTCGTCCCAGGCGGGGCGCTTGTTGACCGGACGCTGCGGTTCGGGAACCGTGCGCCGGGGAGCCGGTGCCACCGCGGTGGCCTCCTTGGTGCTCACTTGTCCCCACCTCCGAACTTGCTCAGGCGCAGATAGACCATCGAGCAGAAGAGCAGGATCACGAACGCCACCGTGGTCAGGGCGGACGCGTAGCCGAAGTTGTGCGCGTCGACGCTGGTGTTGGCGATGTAGAGCGGGAGTGTCGTCGTCTCGCCGGCCGGTCCGCCGCCCGTGAGGGTGTAGAGGAGGTCGACGTTGTTGAACTCCCACACCGCGCGCAGCAGCGTGGACAGGACGATCGCGTCCTTCAGGTGCGGCAGCGTGATGTGCCAGAACTGCTTGATCCGGCTCGCCCCGTCGACCTCGGCCGCCTCGTACAGGTCCTTCGAGACGGACTGCAGGTCGGCGAGGATGAGGATGGCGAAGAAGGGGACACCGCGCCACAGGTCGGCGACGACCGCCGCCGAGAACACGGTCGAGGTGTCCGACAGCCAACTGGTGCCGTAGGAGCCGATGCCCATGTCCGCGAGGTAACGGGTGATGCCCGTCTGGGAGTTGTAGAGCAGCACCCAGATCGCGGAGGTGAGGACGCCGGAGACGGCCCACGGGGAGAACACCATGGCGCGGCCGAGCGAGCGGCCCACGAAGGTCTGGTTGACGATGAGGGCCAGCGCCAGACCGAACAGCAGCTGGAGCCCGACCTCGACGAATACCCACTTGGCGCTGAAGGTCAGCGTGTCCCAGAACACCGGGTCGTCGGTGAAGGCGTGGACGAAGTTGTCGAAGCCCGCGTAGCCGTTCCGCCACGGTTTGGTGGGGTTGTAGTTCTGCAGGCTGTAGTAGAAGACGCTGATGACCGGGTAGGCGATGAAGCCCAGCATGAGCAAGGCCGCCGGCGCGATCAGCAGGTAAGGGAGCCTGCGCGGCGTGGCGGAGGCACGGCGCCGCCGGGGTGGCCCCGGCGGTTTCGCCACGGCTGCGGCTTGGGCCATGACTGTTCTCCGTTTCTGGTACGTCGTGCGTTCTGGTGCGGGTGTTTCGCGTTCGGGTGAAGCGCTTTCTCGCAGTGCGCGCTTGGTTCTTGTCCGAGCGGGGGGTACGGCGTTTCAGCCCGCGTACGGGTCCTGCACCTTGCCGGGGCGGGCCAGGAACTCGAAGTCGCAGCCCGTGTCGGCCTGGGTGATCTGTTCGTTGTAGAGCGCTCCGTAGCCGCGCTCGTAGCGCACCGGCGGCGGCGTCCACTCGGCCCGCCGACGCTCCAACTCCTCGTCGTCCACATGGAGATGGAGGGCGCGGGCCTCGACGTCGAGGGTGATGCTGTCACCGGTGCGGACCAGGGCCAGCGGTCCGCCGATGTACGACTCGGGTGCCACGTGCAGGACGCACGCGCCGTAACTCGTGCCGCTCATCCGGGCGTCGGAGATCCGGACCATGTCCCGCACGCCCTGCTTGAGCAGGTGGTCGGGGATGGGCAGCATGCCGTACTCGGGCATGCCCGGGCCGCCCTTGGGCCCGGCGTTGCGCAGCACCAGCACGCTCTCGGCGGTGATGTTCAGCGACGGGTCGTTGATGGTGCGCTGCATGGTCCGGTAGTCGTCGAAGACGACCGCGGGGCCGGTGTGCTTGAGCAGGTGCGGCTCGGCGGAGATGTGCTTGATGACCGCGCCGTCCGGGCAGAGGTTGCCGCGCAGGACGGCGACCCCGCCCTCGTTCGCGACCGGGTTGTCCCGGGGCCGGATGACGTCGTCGTTGTGCACCTGCGCGCCGGTGATCTGCTCGCGCATGGTGTCGTACGAGACGGTCGGCCGCTCCAGGTGGAGCAGGTCCGGGATCCGGGAGAGGAACCCGGGCAGACCGCCGGCGAAGTGGAAGTCCTCCATCAGGTAGGTCTGTCCGCCGGGCCTTACGTTGGCGAGCACCGGGACCGTGCGGGCGATGCGGTCGAAGTCGTCCAGGGTGAGCTTGACCCCGGCCCGGCCCGCCATGGCGATCAGGTGGATCACGGCGTTGGTCGAGCCGCCGAGGCCGAGCACGGTCGTGACGGCGTCCTCGAAGGCGTCACGGGTGAGGATCTCGCTCAGCTTGCGGTCCTTGTGGACCAGTTCGACGATCCTGAGACCCGCGGCGGCGGCCATCCGGTCGTGCCCCGAGTCGACGGCCGGGATGCTGGAGGCACCCGGGACCGTGACGCCGAGCGCCTCGGCGGCGGCGGTCAGCGTGGACGCCGTGCCCATCGTCATGCAGTGGCCGGGTGAGCGGGCGAGTCCGGACTCCAGTTCGGTCATCTCGCAGTCGCCGATGAGGCCGGCCCGCTTGTCGTCCCAGTACTTCCACATGTCGGTGCCGGAGCCGAGGATCTCGTTGCGCCAGTGGCCCGGCAGCATGGGCCCGGCGGGCACGAAGACGGCGGGCAGGTCGACGGTCGCGGCGCCCATGAGCAGCGCGGGCGTGGACTTGTCGCAGCCGCCCATGAGGACGGCCCCGTCGACCGGGTAGGACCGCAGCAGTTCCTCGGTCTCCATCGCCAGCATGTTGCGGTAGAGCATCGGGGTCGGCTTCTGGAAGGTCTCGCTGAGTGTGGAGACGGGGAACTCGAGCGGGAAACCTCCGGCCTGCCACACCCCCCGCTTCACCGCCTGCGCGCGGTCCCTCAGGTGCACGTGGCAGGGGTTGATGTCGGACCAGGTGTTGAGGATCGCGATGACCGGCTTGCCGAGGTGCTCCTCGGGCAGGTAGCCGAGCTGGCGGGTGCGGGCGCGGTGGCTGAAGGAGCGCAGGCCGTCCGTGCCGTACCACTGGTGGCTTCTGAGGTCCTCGGGGCGCCTTCTGGTGGGCTCGTTCACATGGACCACCCGGCGGCTATGGCGGCGACTTCCGCCCGCTCGTCCTCGGGCAGGTGCCTGCTCGGCGGCCGGACCTCGCGGCGGCACAGGCCGAGCGAGGCGAGGGCCTCCTTGACGACGGTGACGTTGTTGGCGGAGCCGTTGGCCGCTCGGAGTTCCTCGAAGCGGCGGATCTGCTCCCACACCTTCATCGCGGCCGGGAAGTCGCCGGCTCGAAGCGCTTCGATCATGTTCAGCGAGACGGACGGGGCGACGTTCACCAGTCCGGAGGTGAAGCCGGTGGCGCCCGCGGAGAAGTACGAGGGGGCGTACGGCTCGGCGAGCCCCGCGACCCACACGAAGCGGTCGAGGCCGGCGTCGCGGGCGAACGCCGCGAATCTGGCCGCGTCCGGGACGGCGTACTTCACGCCGATGACGTTCGGGCAGGCGTCGGCGAGTTCGGACAGACGCACGCCGTGCAGCTGGGCGTTGCGGATGTACGGGACGACGCCCAGCTCGGGCACCGCCTCGGCGATCGCGCGGTGGTAGTCGACCCAGCCGCTCTGCGAGACGTAGGGGTGGACGGGCTGGTGGACCATGACCATCTGGGCGCCGAGCTCACGGGCGTGCCGTGCGGAGGCGATGGCGGTCGGCACGTCGTGTCCGACCCCGACGAGGATCACGGCACGGTCGCCGGCCTCGTCGACGGTCCACTCGGTGACGAGCTGCCGCTCCTCGGGGGTGAGGGCGTAGAACTCCCCGGTGTTGCCGTTGGGGGTGAGGGTCCTGACCCCCCCGTCGAGCAGACGACGCAGCAGGGCCCGGTGGGTGTCCTGGTCGAGGCGGCCGTCCTCGGCGAACGGGGTCACCGGGATCGCCACCACGTCGGCCAGGGCCGTCCGCTGGGTCTCGAACGTCGTTGTCATGCCTGACCGTCCTCTCCCTGGGCCTCGGACTCCGCTTGCGGAAAGGCCCGTTGCACGAACGACCCGATGTGCGCGTGAAGGGCGCGGGCGGCTCCGTCGGCGTCACCGGCGAGGGCGAGCCGCAGGATCTCCCGGTGCTCGCCGGCCTCCCGCTCCCAGGACGGCGAGGCCGCCCAGGCGACGGCGGAGACGAGGGCCGCCTGGTCGCGCACCTCGTCGAGCATCCGGCCGAGCAGCGGGTTGCCGCACGGCAGGTAGAGGGCGCGGTGGAACTCCCGGTTGGCCAGGGAGCGTTCGGCGGTGTCGGTGGCCTCGTCGGCCCTGGTCAGCGCGGAGCGGGCGGCGTCGAGAGAGGCCCCCCGCCGCACGGCACGCTTCAGCGCCTCGGGCTCCAGGAGCAGCCGGACGTCGTAGACCTCGCGCGCCATGTCCGCGTCCACCATGCGCACCGTGACGCCCTTGTACTGGTTCATCACGACGAGCCCGGTGCCGGCCAGGGTCTTGAGCGCCTCGCGCACCGGGGTCTTGGACACCCCGAACTGTGCGGCGAGCTCGGTCTCGACCAGAGCCTGCCCCGGGGTCAACTGCCCCGTGAGGATGCGGTGTTTGATCCCTTCCAGCACGTACTGCGTGCGGGAGGGGATCGGCGTGGGCACAGAGGTCATGCGCGCCTCTCGGATATCGCGTATCGGATCTCACGTATCGCGTCTCATATATGACGTACGAAGTACGACGCGTTGAAGGTAGGGAGGGTGTGCATGTTTCGTCAATGCTTCTGACAAAGGAAGGTGAGGTTGCGGTAAAGACTTCCTATACGGACCGGGTCTCCCCGACCCGGGCGGCGGTGGTCGGCCCGCCGAAGACCGCGGCGGCCCGGGCGGTCGCCTCCTCGGGGGTGAGCGTGGGCCCGACATGCGTCACGATCAGCTGCCCCACTCCGGCCGCGCGGGCCGTGTCGCCGACGTTCTCCGGCGTCAGATGCACCTGTTCGCCTTCGCGATGTGCGTCGATGTCGGCCTCGCAGAGGAAGAGATCGGCGCGCCGGGCGAGACCGGTGAGCGCGGCGCAGGGCCCGCTGTCACCGGAGTACGCGAAGGTGCGTCCGCCGGTTTCGGCGCGCAGACCATAGGCCTCGACGTCGTGCGTGACGGCGTGCGCGGTGAGGACCAGTTCGCCGTGCCGGGCGATGTGACCGTCGTACAGGGTCCGGAAGTCGAAGATCCCGCTCAGGAACCCGGCGTCCGGCCGTCCGAAGAACCCGGCGAGGCGTTGCGCGCAGCCGGCCGGGGCGTAGACGGGGATGGGGGTGGCCGGGGTCAGCCCGCCGTAGGCGAGCCCGTAGAACGCGGAGAGCAGATCGGCGTTGTGGTCGGCGTGCAGGTGCGAGATCCAGATCGCGCCGAGCCGTGCCGGATCGGTGTGCCGCTGCAACTCCGCGAAGGTCCCCGGCCCGGCGTCCACCCACACCTCTGCACCGCCACCGCGCACCAGATAGCCGGAACAGGGCCGGTCCGGCCGAGGGTGCGGAGAGGCGGTGCCGAGGACGGTGAGGGTGAGCGTGGGAGGCATGCGGGGAGCCTAGTTCGCCGCCTCGGCCGCACGGCCGCCGATCACGGCCTCGGCGTCCACCCCGGGTTCCGCCCGCTCAGCCCCACCGCCCGGTCGAGCAGCGAAGCCTCCGCGGGGACCGGGACGATCGGGCCGAAGATGTCACCGCGGCCGGGGTCGTCGACACAGGCGAGGAGGAAGTCGTACGACGACCGCAGGGCGGCGGGGTCCGGGGTGTACGGCTGCCCGGTGGCGCGGGCCAGGTCCCAGCCGTGGACGACCAGCTCGTCGACCGCGACCGCGGCGGCGACCGCGCCCGGCAGGTCCACGCCGCCCGCGCGGGTCATGCCGGTCCAGGCGGCCGGGTCGCGCCAGGCGTCGGCGAGTTCGTCGAGGACCTTGGGCAGCTCCTCGCGCCAGCCGGGGCCGATGTCGGGCACGGCGGCGTCCGGACTGGTGTCGGTGGTGACGCCCAGGTCTTTGCGCCCGGCGTCGCGGAAGGCGACGGCCAGGCCGAGCAGGTGCCCCAGCAGGTTGCGCAGCGCCAGCTCCGGGCACGGTGTCGGGGCCGTGAGCTGCGCGTCGGTCACGGCCTCCGCGAGCTGCGCGATGATCCGGGTCTGCGGTCCGAGGTCGAGGGTCGTCGGGTCGGTCATGTGCGTGCTCCTCCGGGATGCGGGCCGTCCTTGAGGGGTGGACCGGCCGGATGCCGGAAACTCATCGCCCACTGCCGGATCTCCCACTCCTCCAAGGCATCTGCCCGATCCGCCCACGCCCTCCTTAGCCACACGATGACCAGGTATGACGACAACACGGACCTGGACGGTGGCCCGCGTCCTGGCCGACCGCAACGCGCGGCTGTATCTCGCCGGTGTCGTGGTCTCCGGCTTCGGCACCTCCGCGCTGTGGCCGGCGTCGGGCGTGTGGGTCAAGGAGCTCACCGGATCGGACGGGCTCGCCGCCTGCTCGACCACCGGCTGCTGCTGGTGATCCTCGGGTCGGTGCAGCTGGTGGCTCTGGCTCAGAGCTCGCTGAGCCCCTTGCGGACGGCCGCCAGGTCGTCGTCCGAGGCCAACCCGGCGTGATACAGCCGCAGTTCGGTGGCGCCGAGTTCCCGGGCCCGCTCGGCGTCCGCGCGGACCGTGCCCGGGCTGCCGCCCATGCCCGAGACCACGCCGAGGTTGGCGGCGATGACGGCGCCTTCCCGCCGCTGCCGCGCGAAGGGCGTCAGCAGGCCGGGGCCGCCCGCGCACGGCACGACCACGCCGTCCGCGACGGACAGGATGTGCGCGGGGTCGACGCCCGGGTTGGCACCGACGTGGTGGGTCACGGGGTCGGCGTGCAACAGGACCTGGAAGCCTTCGGGGGCGGCCGCGCGGACCGCGGCGACGGCCGCCTCCTGCAGCGTGCGGGCACTCTCGTCGCGCCACGCGCGCGTGGCCGCCGCCGTCTGCTCCCCGAGAAGCTTCTCGACTCCGGTCCAGCCTCCGTCGTCGGGCGCGCCCTGCCACACCGGCTCCAGCGCGGCCCGCACGGCGGCCGCCAGCTCGTCGGCGTCCAGGCCCTGTCGGCCGTACCCCTCCCGGCAGGCCGGGCAGAAGCACAGCGCCATCAGGTACTGGCCGGCGTCCCCGAGGCCGACCCCGCCGGTCTTGTCGTGGGCATGCAGGTGCTGCAGGCCGTACCAGCCGAGGGACTCCAGCTCGGTGCCGGCCGCGCCGGGGCGTACGGCGGCCTCGGCGGCCAGGTCGACGAGGTACGCGCGCGTGGCGGGCTGCGCGATGCAGGGGGCCCACGGGTAGCGGTCGCCGTAGGCGTTGACGACCGAGGTGCCCGGATGGTCGGCGCCCAGGCGGGAGTTGTGCGCGAGGACCACCCAGGTGTGCACCTCCAGACCGGCCTGCGCGAGCGCGTCGGCGGCCTCGCCGAAGGCGTCCCCGGGAGCCCAGTCCCCGGCGGCGTACGGGCGCAGTTCCCGACCCTGCCAGCGGTCGTCCGTGGGATACAGGACGGCCGCGTGCTCGGCGGTGACGATGCGGTGGCGCAGGTGGCGGGGGGTCAGGGCGCGGGTGGAGTGGTAGGCGGCCGCGAGGGTCGCCTGTCGCACGCCGAGCGCGGCGATGCGTCCCGCGGCCTCCGGGTCGCCGTTGACATCCCAGGGGTAGACGAATGCCGACGCCTTCACTTGTTCTCCTCGAGGATCGCGTACCCACGCTCGATCACCTGAGCGAGCTGCTTGACATGATCCTCGCCCGGCTCGGTCAGCGGGGGCCGCACCTCCCCCACGTCGAGCCCGCGCAGCCGTACGCCGGCCTTGACGAGGGCGACGGCGTAGCCGCGGCCCTGGGCGCGCAGTTCGACGAAGGGCCGGTAGAAGCCGTCGAGGAGGCGGTGGGCGGTGGCGTCGTCGCCGGTCCTGTGGGCCTCGTGGAAGGCCTGGGCGATCTCGGGCGCGAAGCAGAAGACCGCGGAGGAGTAGAGGGTGATGCCGAGGCCGCGGTAGGCGAGCTGGGTCTGTTCGGCGGTCGGCAGTCCGTTGAAGTAGAGGAACTCGCCGGGGACCTCGGTGCGGACGGCGCTCACGATCCGCTGCATCAGGTCCAGGTCGCCGAGCCCGTCCTTGAAGCCGATGATCCCGTCCGTGCGGGCCAGCTCGACGACGGTCTCGGGGGTGAACACGGCGTTGTCGCGCTGGTAGACGATCACCGGCAGCGCGGTCGCCGCGGCCACCTCACGGTAGTGCCGCAGCAGTCCCTCCTGCCCGGCGACCACCAGGTACGGCGGCATGGCGAGCAGCCCGTCGGCCCCGGCCGCCTCGGCGAGCCGCGCGTAGCGCACGGCGAGCGCGGTGCCGTATCCGGCGCCCGCGACGACCGGCACCCGGCCCGCCGTCTCCGCCACGGCCGCCCGCACGCACGCCTCGAACTCCTCGGGCGTGAGGGCATGGAACTCCCCGGTGCCGCAGCACGCGAAGACGGCGGCGGCCCCGGCCTCCACCCCGCGGCGCACGTGCGCGCGGTAGACGTCGAGGTCGACGGATCCGTCGGGGCCGTAGGCGGTGACGGGGAAGAACAGGGGCCCGCTGGGGACGCCGAGCCGGGCGGCGAGGGGGGCAGACGTCACGGGCTCTCCCTAGAACAGGCGCTCACGTTTATGATTGGCATCCATATTTATGAACGCCTCCATGCTAAAGAGCCCCTTCCGGGCCGGTCAAGCGCGCAAACCCGCGTCACAGAAGCGGATTTCCCAGCTCCACGCCATACTTGACGGGACGCGCCACGGATCCCTAGCGTGTCCACGAATGTGAATGCTGTCCACACATGCGCCCACCTGTCACAGGCGGCGGACCCAAGGAGACCCGAGGATGCCCGCTCCCCGCACCGTTCTGCTCACCGGCGCAGCCGGTGGACTCGGCTCTCTGATGCAGAACCTGCTCCCGGCCTTCGGCTACGAGCTGCGCCTGCTCGACCTGCGTCCCATCGACGGCGAGCCGGACGCGATCGCCGCGGACCTCGCCGACAAGGACGCGGTGCGCGAGGCCGTCCGGGGCGTCGACGCGATCATCCACCTCGCGGGCATCTCCCTGGAAGCCCCCTTCGAGAAGATCCTCGGCGCGAACATCGTGGGCACGTACAACCTGTACGAGGCCGCCCGCGAGGAGGGCGTCCAACGGATCGTCTTCGCCTCCTCCAACCACGCGGTCGGCTTCACTCCGCGCCCCCAGGGCGACACGCCTGTTGATCCGGACGCCCTCATCCCCATCGACACCCCGCACCGCCCGGACACCTTCTACGGCCTGTCCAAGGCCTTCGGGGAGGACCTCGCCCAGTTCTACTGGGACAAGCACGGCATCGAGACCGTCTCCGTGCGCATCGGCTCCTGCTTCCCCGAGCCGACCAGCGTGCGCATGCTCTCGGTGTGGATGAGCCCCGCCGACGGCGCCCGCCTCTTCCACGCGGCCCTGACCGCCGAGGGCGTCGGGCACACCGTCGTCTACGGCTCCTCCGCCAACACCCGCCTGTGGTGGGACCTGACCACCGCGCGGGGCCTCGGCTACGAACCGCAGGACGACTCCGAGCCGTACGCCGAGAAGCTGATCGCCGAGCAGGGCGAGCTGGACCCACAGAACGTGGCGCACGCCTACCTGGGCGGCCACTTCGTGAGCGACCCGCCGATCTGGCCGAACTAGTACTCCCAGGCATCCCATGACGGCGGGCGGGGCCCCAACCGGCCCGCCCCCC
>NZ_JBXEJE010000004.1:144253-194725 GCF_056820935.1 Streptomyces sp. Q2
CGGGCCCGCCCGCCGTCATGTTCGGGCAGCCGCGGCGCCCGATCCCACGCGCCGACGCCCGGCCGCGCAGGTCCGAGACGGGCGCGGCCCGCGGCGAACGGGCACACCCGGGCAGTATCGGGCCCGCGACAGACCTGGTCAGTGCCGCGCACCGGCTGTAGAACTTCCCCCATGGGCCGAACAGGGCCCGAACGGGCAACGCGGCAGCACGGAGGCAGGTGTCGGCCATGCACATCAGGACGGCGGAAGAGCGTCAACGGGAGATCGTGCGGGCCGCGCGCGCCACCGGCTCGGTCGACGTCACCGCGCTCGCCGCCGAGCTGGGCGTGGCCAAGGAGACCGTACGACGGGATCTGCGCGCCCTGGAGGACCACGGCCTGGTCCGCCGCACCCACGGCGGCGCCTATCCGGTGGAGAGCGCCGGCTTCGAGACGACGCTCGCGTTCCGTGCCACCAGCCACGTTCCCGAGAAGCGCCGGATCGCGGCCGCCGCGGCCGAGCTGCTCGGGGACGCCGAGACGGTCTTCGTCGACGAGGGCTTCACCCCGCAGCTCATCGCCGAGGCACTGCCCAGGGACCGGCCGCTGACCGTGGTCACCGCGTCCCTGCCGGTCGCGGGCGCACTGGCCGAGGCCGACGGCATCTCCGTACTGCTGCTCGGCGGCCGGGTCCGCTCCGGCACCCTCGCCACCGTGGACCACTGGACGACGAAGATGCTGGCCGGCTTCGTCGTCGACCTCGCCTACATCGGCGCCAACGGCATCTCCCGCGAGCACGGTCTGACCACACCCGACCCCGCGGTCAGCGAGGTCAAGGCGCAGGCGATCCGGGCCGCGCGCCGCACGGTGTTCGCGGGCGTGCACAGCAAGTTCGGGGCGGTCAGCTTCTGCAGGTTCGCCGAGGTCGGCGTACTGGAGACGATCGTGACGAGCACGCTGCTACCGACGGCCGAGGCCCATCGCTACTCGCTGCTGGGACCACAGGTCATCCGCGTCTGAAAAGCCGACCCACCTCTCTCCAGCGCCAGTTCACCCCTCTCCCAAGCCAGTTCACCCCCTCTACAGGGTGCCTCCATTCCCCGACGCGCCCCTTATCTCCCGATACGTCCAGGAGCGATCCATGCGAACCCAGAGCCGACGACGGCCCACGCGAGCCATGCTCGCCACGGCCGCCGCAGGGACGCTGCTCGCCCCGCTGCTCTCCGGCTGTTGGGTCGGGGCAGGCGGGTCCGGTTCCGGCGGCAACTCCATCAATGTCCTGATGGTCAACAACCCGCAGATGGTGGAGCTGCAGAAACTCACCGCCGGGCACTTCACCAAGGAAACCGGCATCAAGGTCAACTTCACCGTCCTGCCCGAGAACGACGTCCGCGACAAGATCAGCCAGGACTTCGCCAACCAGGCCGGCCAGTACGACGTCGCCACCCTGTCCAACTACGAGATCCCCATCTACGCCCGCAACGGCTGGCTGCACGAGATGAACGGCTACGTCGCCAAGGACCCGGCGTACGACGAACAGGATGTCCTGCGGCCCATGCGCCAGTCCCTCACCGGCGACGACGGCAAGCTCTACGGCCAGCCCTTCTACGGCGAGTCGTCCTTCCTGATGTACCGCAAGGACGTCTTCGAGAAGGAGGGCCTGACCATGCCCGCGCACCCCACCTGGACCCAGGTCGCCGACCTGGCGGCGAAGGTGGACGGGGCCGAGCCGGGCATGAAGGGCATCTGCCTGCGCGGCCTGCCCGGCTGGGGCGAGGTGATGGCACCGCTCACGACGGTCGTGAACACCTTCGGCGGCACCTGGTTCGACAAGGACTGGAAGGCCCGGCTGGACTCCCCCGAGTTCGAGAAGGCGGTGAAGTTCTACGTCGACCTGGTCCGCGAGCACGGCGAGTCCGGCGCCGCCCAGTCCGGCTTCGCCGAGTGCCTCAACAACATGACCCAGAGCAAGGTCGCCATGTGGTACGACGCCACCTCCGCGGCCGGTTCCCTGGAGGCGTCGAACTCCCCGGTCAAGGGCAAGCTCGGCTACGCCCCCGCCCCCGTCGAGCGGACCGAGTCCGCCGGCTGGCTCTACACCTGGGCCTGGGGCATCCAGGACGCCTCCCGCAACCCCGACAAGGCCTGGAAGTTCGTCTCCTGGGCGTCCGGCAAGCAGTACGAGCAGCTGGTCGGCGACCAGATCGGCTGGTCCAACGTGCCCGCCGGCAAGCGCGCCTCGACGTACACGAACCCCGCCTACGTCAAGGAGGCCGCCGCCTTCCAGGAGATGACCAAGCAGGCCATCGAGGGCGCCAAGCCCAACGACCCCGGCGTGCAGCCGCGCCCCGCGCCCGGCATCCAGTTCGTCGGCATCCCCGAGTTCACCGACCTCGGCACCAGGGTCTCCCAGGAGATCAGCGCGGCCATCGCCGGACGCCAGTCCGTCGAGTCGGCCCTGAAGAAGTCCCAGCAGATCGCCGAGCGGATCTCCGAGGAGTACGAGGGACGATGACCGCGACGACCACGGCTCCGATAGCCACCACTCCTGTCCACACCGTGCGCCGGCCCTCCGACCGCCTGCGCGCCTGGGCCACCCGGGGCCCGCTGCTCCCGGCCCTGATCTTCATGATCGCCGTGACCCAGCTCCCGTTCGTGGCCACGGTGGTGATCTCCTTCTTCGACTGGAACTCCCTCTACCCCAAGGCCCGCCACTTCACCGGCCTCGACAACTACCAGCAGGTGCTCACCGACGCCGACCTGCGCCACTCGATGTGGACGACGGTCCTGCTGACGGTCACGGTGGTCCTGGTCAGCCTGGTTCTGGGCCTGGCCCTGGCACTGCTGCTGGACCGCAGATTCCGGGGCCGGGGCGTGGTGCGGACCCTGCTGATCGCGCCCTTCCTGGTGGTGCCGGTGGCGGCGGCCCTGCTCTGGAAGCATGTGCTCTACAACCCCGAATACGGCCTGTTCAACGGGCTGTTGCACTATGTGGGCGGTCCACAGCCCGACTGGATCTCCCAGACCCCGCTGCTCGCGGTCGAGGCTTCCCTCGTCTGGCAGTGGACGCCGTTCATGATGCTGATCCTGCTGGCGGGCCTGCAGAGCCGCGACCAGCAGCAGATGGAAGCGGCCCGGGTGGACGGCGCGAGCGACTGGCAGATCTTCCGCCATCTGACGCTCCCGCACCTGCGCCGGTACCTCGAACTGGGCGCGCTGCTCGGCTCGATCTACATCGTCCAGAACTTCGACGCGGTCTTCACGATCACGTCCGGCGGCCTGGGCACCGCCAACCTCCCCTACACCGTCTACCAGAGCTTCTACCAGGCCCACGAGAACGGCCTCGCCTCCGCCGCGGGCGTCCTGGTGGTCATCGGCTCGATCATCATCGCGACCTTCGCGCTGCGCGTGGTGTCGTCGCTGTTCCGCGAGGAGGTGTCGCGCGCATGAGTGCCACGACCACGACCGTACGAGTCCGCCGCAAGGGCGCCGGCCTGGGCCTGGTGGCCTGGCTGGCCGGCATCGTCTTCTTCCTCCCCGTAGCGTGGATGGCGCTGACCTCCTTCCACTCGGAGCAGGACGCGGCCACCAACCCGCCGTCCTTCACCGCAGCCCTGACCCTGGACGGCTACCGCGAGTTCTTCGGCACGGGCGGCGGCGCGAGCCCGTGGCCGGCGTTGGTCAACTCGGTGGTGGCGTCGGTGGCGTCCACGCTGTTCGTCCTGCTGTTGGCCCTCCCGGCGGCGTACGCGCTGTCGATCCGCCCGGTGAAGAAGTGGACGGACGTCCTGTTCTTCTTCCTGTCGACGAAGATGCTCCCGGTGGTGGCGGGCCTGCTGCCGATCTACCTGTTCGCCAAGAACACGGGGATGCTCGACAACATCTGGCTTCTCGTCATCCTCTACACCTCCATGAACTTGCCGATCGCGGTCTGGATGATGCAGTCCTTCCTGGCCGAGGTCCCGGTGGCGATCATCGAGGCGGCACGGGTGGACGGGGCGCGGCTGCCGACGATCCTCGCGCGCGTGGTGGCCCCCATCGCACTCCCCGGAATCGCCGCGACCGCGTTGATCTGCTTCATCTTCAGCTGGAACGAGCTGCTGTTCGCGCGTGTGCTGACCGGCGTGGTGGCCGAGACCGCCCCCGTCTTCCTGACCGGCTTCATCACCAGCCAGGGCCTGTTCCTGGCGAAGGTGTGCGCCGCGTCGCTCGTCATCTCCCTGCCGGTGCTCGCCGCGGGGTTCGCCGCCCAGGACAAACTGGTCCAGGGCCTGTCCTTGGGAGCCGTCAAATGAAGGCCGCCGTCATCGAGTCCGTGGGCCGTGCCGTCGTCGCCGAGGTCCCGGACCCGACGCCCGGGCCGCGCGAGGTCGTCGTCGAGGTCGCCGCGTGCGGGCTGTGCGGGACCGATCTGCACATCCTGCAGGGCGAGTTCGCGCCGAAGCTGCCGATCGTGCCCGGGCACGAGTTCGCGGGCGAGGTGGTCGGTGTCGGCACCCAGGTCACGGAGGTGTCGGTGGGCGACCGGGTCGCGGTGGACCCCTCGCTCTACTGCTACGAGTGCAGGTACTGCCGTACGGGCCACAACAACCTCTGCGAACGGTGGGCCGCGATCGGCGTGACGACGGCGGGCGGCGCGGCCCGGTACGCCGTGGCACCGGTGGCGAACTGCGTGAAGCTGCCCGAGCACGTCCGCACCGAGGACGCGGCGCTGGTGGAGCCCCTGTCCTGCGCAGTGCGCGGCTACGACGTCCTGCGGTCCCGCCTCGGCGCCCACGTCCTGATCTACGGCTCCGGCACCATGGGCCTGATGATGCTGGAACTCGCCAAGCGCACCGGGGCGGCGAGCGTGGACGTGGTGGACCTGAACGCGGCGCGGCTGGAGACGGCACGGCGGCTCGGCGTCTCCGGATCGGCGGCGAACGCGGACGAGTTGGAGCGGCCGCAGGGCTGGGACGTCGTGGTCGACGCGACGGGCAACGCGGCGGCGATCCAGGACGGACTGGAGCGGGTCGCCAAGGCGGGTACGTTCCTGCAGTTCGGCGTCGCCGACTACGCGACCCGCGTGCAGATCGACCCGTACCGCATCTACAACCAGGAGATCACCATCACCGGGTCGATGGCGGTCCTGCACAGCTTCGAGCGGGCGGCCGAACTGTTCGCGAACGGCGTGCTCGACCCGGAGGTGTTCATCAGCGACCGCATCCCGCTGGAGCAATACCCGCAGGCGCTGGAGCAGTTCGCGGCGGGGGTGGGCCGGAAGATCGTGGTGGTGCCGTAGGGAACAGATGTGCGGCTGAGGCCGCACAACCCTTCAGGGGCGTCGGGAGTCTCCCTCCCGGCGCCCCTTTCTCTTTGGGCGCGGCATGCCTCACCGACCTCGTTCGCCTCACATCTTCACGAAGGACGGCACAAGACCGCTATGGGTAGACCTCGATACCTCTGGGGTGCGGCCGCCACGGCCGTCGCCGGACTCTCCGCCGCACTCGTCCTCCAGTTAGGCTCCGGCGAGTCCGCCGACAGCACGGGAAGCGACGGCAAGCCGGGCCCGGTCACCGCCAAGTCCCGTACGGTCGCCCTGCCCACGGCCGAGCGCGGCACCCGCGCGGCTCTGAAGCAGCAGGACACCAAGCCGTTCAGCATGCTCGGCATCACCTGGGCCGACCCCTCGTCCCGGGTCACGGGCACGATCGAGGCGCGCACCCGGGCCACCGGGAGCGGACAGTGGTCCCGGTGGCTGCGGCTGGACGGCGACAGCGGCCAGGGCGAGAGCACGGCCCGGCGCGGCGGGACCGAACCGGCGTGGGTGGGGCCCTCCGACGGCGTGGAAGTACGGGTCACCGCGGACGGTCGTACCTCCGACAAGCTCCCCGCCGGGCTGCGGCTGGACATGATCGACCCCGGGCAGACCACCAAGGGCGGGATGGAACCGGCGGCCTTCGCCGTCGACCCGACCGAGGACCCGACGGCGACGGCCGAGCCGAGCGAGGCCACGCCTTCGGACAGCACGGCGAGCGCGACCACGACCACCGAGCCCGGCGATTCGCCGACCCCGACGACCGTGGCTCCCACGACCTCGGCTCCGGTGAGCCCCACCCCGACGGATACGGTGACCGGGCCGGCGTCGACGTCCCCGGCCCCGACCGCCACCGCGCCCACCGCCCCGCCGTCCACCGCACCCCGCCCCGCGATCACCTCGCGGGCCGCCTGGGGCGCTGACGAGTCGATCAGCCCCGAGGAACCCGGCTATCTGCCGGGCGGGAAGATCAAGGCGGTGGTGGTCCATCACACCGCCGAGAGCAACGACTACACCTGCGCCGAGGCCCCGGCCGTCGTCCGCGGCATCTACGCGTACCACGTCAACAGCCTGAAGTGGAAAGACGTCGGCTACAACTTCCTCGTCGACAAGTGCGGCACCGTCTACGAGGGCCGCAAGGGCGGCGTCGACAGGCCCGTCATGGGCGCCCACGCCTACGGCTTCAACTCCGAGACCACCGGCATCTCGGTCCTCGGCACCTACACGGACGTGGCGCCGAGCCAGGCCGCCATGGTCTCGGTCGCCAAGATCGCCGCCTGGAAGCTCGGCCAGTACGGCGTCGACCCGAACGGCACCACGACCCTCACCGCGGGCGCGGCCGGCACCAACTACTTCCGCAAGTCCTGGGCGCAGGGCGCGCAGTTGGGCTTCCCGACCATCCACGGTCACCGTGACGGCTACAACACGCAGTGCCCCGGCGACTCGCTCTACGCCAAGCTGCCCACCATCCGCGGCTGGGCGGCCGGCCCCGTCACCGGCCTGACGGTCAAGTCCGTCAGCGGCGGTGTCTCGGGCTCGACGTACTACACGAAGACCGGCGTCACCGTGGGCTGGGCGGCCACCACCCCCTCGACGCTGATCTCGAAGTACGAACTGCTCGTCGACGGCAAGAGCGCGGCCACGGCCACGGGCAGCGCCACCTCCGCGAAGGCCACCCTCGCGGTGGGCTCCCACAAGGTGCAGGTGCGCGCCACCCACCAGTCGGGCGGGACCGTCACGTCCACGGCCGCCACGGTCGTCGCGGAGACGACCGCCCCCTCGTTCACCACCAAGCCGAACCTCGCCCTGCGCGCCGGCACGGTGAACACCACGGCCGTTCCGCTGAAGCTGAGCTGGAAGGCCACCGACAGCGCCGCGCTGAAGCAGGTCAGGCTGACCGCGCCGGTCGCCGCGGCCTACGGCCCGACGGTGACCGCCGCGAACCACACGGCCAAGTCCGGCGTGGCGACCGCCTGGTCCATGACCGCCTCCGACCAGGCGGACAACACCGCCACGGCGTCCGTATCCGGCACGCCGGTCATCCTCCAGGAGACCTCGGCCGTCAAGACGGGCACGTGGACGAGTAAGTCCTCCACCAGCTACCTGGGCGGCAAGTCGTACGCCAGCTCCTCGAAGAACGCCTCGCTGACGTGGACCTTCACCGGCCGCTCGGTCGCCTGGACGGTGTCCCGGGCCACCACCTCCGGCCAGGCGTACGTCTACGTCGACGGCACGAAGACGGCGACCGTCGACCTGAAGTCGGCGACCACGAAGTACCGCGACGCGATCTGGACCAAGAGCTGGGCCGGCAGCGCCAAGCACACCGTCAAGATCGTGGTCGTCGGCACCTCGGGACGCCCGGCGGTCACCACGGACGGCGTCGTGTACCTCAAGTAGGTGCCTGATCCGTCACCCGGGGACCGGCCTCTTCGCCAGGCTCGGCCCCCGGGTGACGGGCACCCGACCCGATTGGCCTCGGGTAAGGGAACGGTAAAACACCCTCGCTCGTTCAAGGGGGCATGACAGCTATGACCCCCGGCTCGAACATCCCTCTGTCCGCCGCCCGCGTGACGGTGGACGTCGCCGCTCCGGTGCGGCTCGACGTATCGGGCCTGCTGCTCACCGCCGACGGCAAGGTGCGCTCCGACGACGACTTCATCTTCTACAACCAGCCCACCGGGCCGGGCGTGACCTACCGCTCCGGCGGCGGTACGGCCCCGGACGCGATCGTCGTGGACACCGGCGCCGTCCCGCCGGGCATCGAGAAGATCGTCGTCACCGCCAGCCCGGACGCGGCAGGCCAGACCTTCCAGGGCATCGAGCCGACGGCCACCATCCGCAACGCGGACGACAACAGCGTCCTGGCCACGTTCACGCCCCCGCAGCTCGGCACCGAGACCGCCCTGGTCATCGTCGAGGTCTATCTGCGCAACGGCGCCTGGAAGGCCCGCGCGGTCGGCCAGGGCTACGCCAACGGCCTGGCCGGCATCGCCACCGACTTCGGCGTCTCGGTCGAGGAGCCCGCCGCACCGGCCCAGCCGGTCGCCCCGCCCGCGCCGGCCATGCAGACCCCCGTGACCCCGCCGGCCCCGCCGCTGGACCCACGCGTCAGCACGCCCCCGCCGCCGGCCGCTCCCCCGGCCCCGCCCGCCGCCGCCCCCGGCGCCGGGAAGATCAACCTCGACAAGGGCCGGGTCAGTCTCCAGAAGAACCAGACCGTCTCCCTGGTCAAGGGCGGCCGGCCGCTGCTGTCCCAGGTCAAGATGGGCCTCGGCTGGGAACCGGCGTTCCGCGGCAAGGACATCGACCTGGACGCCTCGGTCATCGCCTACGGCCCGCAGCGCAACCACATCGACAGCTGCTACTTCGGCAAGCTGTCCATCGTGGGCGGCGCGATCAAGCACTCCGGCGACAACCTCACCGGTGAGGGCGGCGGCGACGACGAGGTGATCGTCGTCGACCTCGGCCGCCTCCCGCAGGAGGTCACGGGCCTGGTCTTCACCGTGAACTCCTTCTCCGGCCAGAAGTTCACCGAGGTCGCCAAGGCGTACTGCCGCCTGCTGGACGCCGCGAGCGGCGAGGAACTGGTCCGCTTCGACCTCACCGGCGCCGAGCCGCAGACCGGCGTGCTCATGGCCAAGCTGATCAAGCAGTTCTCCGGTGAGTGGGAGATGACGGCGATGGGCGACTTCGTGAAGGCCCGCACGGTCCGCAACATGGTGAAGCCGGGCGCCCAGGCGCTGTAGTTTCCGGTACGGCTTCGGGGGCGCCCCTCGTCGGGGCGCCCGCCGCCTCACGCCCCCGGCCGCAGCCCCTCCGTCAGCAGCGCCAGGTACCGCCGGATCGCCCTGCCCTCGCCGTCCGCCAGCTCCGACGCCGTGGCCACCCCGTGCGCGAGCCGCAGCACCTCGATCGGCTCGACGTCCGGCCGCAGGGTGCCCTCCCGCTGTGCCGCCTCCACCAGCCGCGTCGCCGCCGAGGTCATCGCGCCGGCGCACAGGGTGACCGCGACCGGGCTGCCGTCGGTGACGGCCGAGCCGAGCAGCGCCTTCAGCCCGCGGACCTGGATCATCCCGGCGCCGAGCTCGTTGAGCCACTCCACCAGCGCCTCGCCGGGCGGGAGTTGCGCGGCGAACTCGTCCGCGCGCGCGGCGATCGCTTCGACACGGTCGACGTACGCGGCCTCCAGCAGCGCCTGCCGCGTCGGGAAGTGCCGGTACAGCGTGCCGGATCCGACCCCCGCCCGCTTGGCGATGTCATCGAGCGACGCGCCCTCTCCGTGCTCGGCGAAGGCCTCGGCGGCCACCTCCAGCAGCCGCTCGTAGTTGCGACGGGCATCGGCGCGCATGGGTCTGACCTGTGCCATCCAGCACCTCCTCGCAGAACCGGGGGCTCTCCCCGCATCTTACGAGCACGCACGAGGGCCCGTCCGGCGGTCATGCCGGACAGGCCCTCGCGACGACGTGCCGGCCGTGTCAGTCCCGCACCGGTGCCGGCTCCGGGGCGTCGGCCGCCGGGGTCTCGGCCGCAGGGGTGGTGCTGCGCTGGGTGCGCCGCGAAATGCCCACGCCGGCAAGGCACAACGCACCTCCGGCCAAGGCGAGTGCCGACGGGAACTCGCCCAGCATGGGCCAGGCCAGCACCACGGTGATGGCCGGGACGATGTACGTCACCGCTCCCAGACGGCCCGCCGGCATGTGCGACAGGGCGTACGACCAGGTCCAGAAGGCCAGCGCGGTCGGGAGAACTCCCAGGTACAGCACTCCCGCCCAGGTCCCGGCCGAGGCGTCGCCGAGGTCGTCGACGAGCTGGCCCGCGAAGGGCAGGCAGGCGACGGCACCGATCGCGCTGGCGTAGGCGGTGACCTGCAACGGCGAGGCATGACCGAGCGCGGGCTTCTGGAAGATCACGCCCACCGCGTGTCCCGCCGACGCGGCCAGGCAGAGCAGTACGCCGATGACGGCGGTGTCGCCGCCGCCGCTGGACGCCCCTGCCAGCGCCGCTCCGACGAAGGCCACCGCGAGACCGGCGAGCAGCGGACGCGGGAAGCCCTCCTTCAGCAGGAACCCGGCGAGCAGCGCCACCAGGAGCGGGCCGCTGCCGACGAGGAGGGCGGCCGTTCCGGCGTCCGTGTGCTGCTCACCCCAGTTGAGCGCCACCATGTACAGCCCGAACCAGAAGACGCCCATGCCGGCGATCCCGGGCCACGCGGCGCGCGCCGGCAGGCCTTCGCGCCGGACCGCCACCAGGGCGAGCAGCAGGACGGCGCCCACGAGCAGGCGGCCCAGGGCGAGCGGGCCGGGGCGCACGCTCTCGCCGATGTGCCGGATCGCCACGAACGCCGAGGCCCACAGGACCATGGTGAGCACCGCGGCGACGGTCGCGGAGACGGGGATCTTCGCGACGGCGGGCGGGCCCGCCGGGACAGGGGCCGCCGGGGCGACAGGGGTGGACGTCTCACTCTGGGCCATCGGGCACCTCCGTGTTCCCTCCGCGCAGGACGCGGCGGAGGATCTTTCCTGTGCTGTTGCGCGGCAACGCGTCGACGAACTCGACGTCCTCGGGCACCTTGTACCAGGTCAGCGCCGCCTCGGCGGTGGCGCGGATCGTCTTCGCCAGGCGGTCGCCGTGGTCCGCCGCGGGCTCGGCGACGACATAGGCCCGCAGGCTCGTCACCCCGCCGGGGCGGCGCACCGAGCACACGGCGACCTCGCGCACCCCGGCGATCCCGCTGATCAAATCCTCCACCTCGGTGGGGTGGACGTTGGCTCCGGCGACGATCTCGATGTCATCGGTGCGCCCGAACAGCCACACGAGACCGTCGTCGTCCAGGCGGGCCGAGTCGCCGGTCGTGAACCACTCGTCCGGGCCGAGCCGCCGGGGCGGCAGGCTGCCGCGGGTCACGCCGGGGCCGATGGTGGGACCGGAGATCTGCAGCTGTCCGACCTGGCCGGCGGGCAGGGGTTCACCCGCCTCATCGATCACCCGCACGCGGTACGGAGGGAGGATGCGGCCGAGGCTGTAGGGGTGGATCTCCTCGGGGCCGTTGGCCAGGACGGCGTGGCCGATCTCGCTCGTGCCGCAGATGTTGAGCAGACGCGGCCCGAGGATGCGGCGCAGCCGGTCCTCCAGAGGGTGGGGCAGTGTCTCGCCGGCGACGAGCGCCAGCCGCAGCCGGCCCAGGAGGGCGGCGTCGGGATGGGCCAGCAGCCGCGCGTAGAAGCTGGGTTGGGCGTAGAAGACGCTGACGCCGTGGCGGCGCAGGACCGACAGGGCGGTCGCCTCGTCCGCCCGTTGCGCGGTCAGGACGACGGCGGCGCCGCGCTGCAGCGGGAGGAGGAGGGAGTTGCCGAGGCCGTAGGCGAAGTACATCCGCGACACGGAGTAGCAGACCTCGCCCTGGCGGAGCGAGAGGACGCCGCCGATCGCCCGGTCGAAGTGGAACGCGTCGCCGTGGTCGTGGAAGCACAGGCGGGGCTTGCCCGTGGTGCCGGACGTGAACACGGCGAAGGCGGGAGCGTCGGACGCCACCGGCTCCGGTGCGTCGTCCCCCGCTTCCTGGGCGGGGGTCTGGGTCAGCTCCCTGTGGGTGACGGTGCGGCCCCGGAACTCCCCGCTCAGCGAGGCGTCGGAGACGACGAGTACGGCCTCGGCGATCTCCTCGCTGGAGCGCAGTTCGTCGGCGTGGAAGAACGTGTTCACCGGCACGGCCACCGCGCCGACGCGCAGCACGGCCAGGAAGGTCACCACGAAGGCGACGCTGTCGGGCAGCGCGAGCAGCACACGGTCTCCGCGACGGACGCCCCGGCCGCGCAGGGCTCCGGCGGTCCGGCGCACCTGGTCGTACACCTCGCCGTAGGAGTAGCGGTGGGTGCCCTGGAGGTACGCGGTCCGGGCGAGCCAGCCGTGCTGCCGGGCCAGTTGCTCCAGCCGTACGGTCAGGTTGGCGTCGGCCGGTGCCGACTGCTCCGGGGCGGCCGGCCTGTGGATGAGTGTCTCGGTCATCGGCACACTCCCTCGATCTCCACCAGCAGGTCGGACCGGCACACGGCGACGTTGAAGTACTCGATGTCGGTGTCGCGTGGGAACGCCGACTCGCAGATGTCGCGGACGACGGGAACGTCCTCGGCGTCCCGGACGTAGACCTTGATCTGGTCGAGGTCCTTGACGTCGTACCCGGCGCCGTCGACGCCGTGCCGCCGCAGGTTGTCGCTGCCGACGAGTGCCTCGATGTTGCGCAGGGTCTCCTCCGTCTGCTGTGCCACGTCGCCCACGTGCACCGTGTCCTCGCCCAGGATGCTGGCGGTGCCGGAGACGAAGAGGCGGCCCGGCCCCTGGCCCGGGACGTCTCTCAGATACGTCGCCCGGGCGAAGCTCGGGGACTTCGGACCGTACGTGGACGGGTACTTGTAGGCGGGTGTCTGCCGGGGGTTCTCCAGGTGGACGGCGCGGCCCGGCTTGGTGGCGAGGAAGCAGAGGTCGACACCGGGGCTGAGGGTGCCGATGCCGGTGGCGGCGGGCAGTTGGGGGAACTGCTCCTCGAAGGTGGCGAACGCCTCCGCCCGGCCGATGCAGAAGTCGCGGTATATCTCCAGGCCTTCCGCGTTCGGGCTGGTGATGCCTCCGATGAGGTTCCACATGCGGGCCAGGTCGGTGTAGCCGCGTTCCCAGGTGAACCGCAGGGCGTTCTCGTACAGTTCACGCACCTGCTCCCGGTACACCGGCAGCGGGCCGAGCCTCGCGGCGTAGAACAGGTGCTCGCCGTCCTCGGCGAAGACGGCGTCACCGGCCTGCCCGGTTCGCACCGGGAGGTCGGTCCGCCAGGTCTCCTCGGCCGGGCGGACGTGTTCGTTGGCCAGGTGGGTGGTCAGGCGCGGGGTGCCGTCGTCGAGTGCCGGCTCGGCGGGGGCGTCGGCGAACCTGATCCGCCCCAGGACGTTGCCGCTCGGCGCTTCCGACGTTCTGGGCGGGGCGGCGTCCGGCACCAGGTCGGACCAGAGGCGCCGCGAACGGCCGTCGGGCTGACGGATGCTCATGAATCTCCCATTCTCTGCCGCGCCCCTCGTGGTGGGCACCGGACGCATCGACTGACGTGTGTGGCTCGGGTGTTGCTCGGGTGTTGCGGAACGGGACGAGGTGTTGCCGAACGAAGAAGTAAGCGCCTCGTTGCTCGGCGTGGGGTTGGTCCCATGGAGAGAATCGACGACGAGCCGCCCCGCAGGGCAGCCACAGACCTACGCCAGGCGCGATTACGAGGGGGAGACAGCTCATGACCATCGGTCACATATCGGAACTGCCGGACGTACCTCTGGCAGGCACCCCGGCCAGCCAGGTGTACACGCTCGCCTTGCGGAGCGAGTACGTCGACGTCCAGGGGTGTGCACGAGAGCTCGGCATCTCCGAGACGCAGGCCGCAGCGGCTGTCGACGACCTCGTCCGGTTACGGCTTCTGCACCTTGTGCACGGGTGCACCTACGCCTATATGGCCGTCGACCCGCTGTCCGCCTCCCAGCAGTTGCTGGCCGTGCAGGACGAAGCCCTGCGGCAGCGGGCCCACGAAGTGGAGCGGCTGCGGCAGCAGATGCACAGCCTCATGCCCCTGTACCGGGCCAACCTCGCGGACGAGCCGCAACAGCCCCCCGTGCAGCGCGTCGAGGACGCCCAGGCGGCCCGGGGGATCCTCACCACGGTCACCGCCGACGCGAAGCGGGAGATCCTGCTGTCCCTGCCCACCGAGGATCCCTGGGAGGAGGACACCGCGGATCCGCGGCTCGGGCCGTGGCCGAGGTACGCGGGGACGCGTCCCGAGCTGATGAAGGTGCTGCTGCCGGAGGCCGCGCGGTTCGACGTACGGATCCGCGAGCAGGCGCAGTCTCTCCACGCCCACGCGGGGGAGGTGCGTACCGTCGCCACACCTCCGGCCTGGCTGCTGGTCGTCGACGCCGAGGTCGCCGTGGTCCCCGTCGACGGGGGGCCGGGCCTCAGCGTCGTACACGAACCGTCCGTGGTCGCGACGCTGTGGCACACGCTCACCGGGGCCTGGGGGGAGGCACGGCCCTTCGACGGGCGCTACGACCACGACAGCGCCCGCTCCGCCTCCGCCGTGATCGACGAGTCCATTCTGCGCATGCTGCTGAACGGCGTGGAGGACAAGGTGATCGCCCGGCGCCTCGACATCTCCCTGCGTACCTGCCAGCGGCGCATCGCGGACCTCATGGACGCCCTGGGCGCCAGGACCCGCCTCCAGGCCGGCTACGTGCTCGGCCGACGGCTGCGGACCAGTGAGCGACAGGCCGCGTAGTGCGGGCGCGCGAAAGCCCCTTCCCCCGGTGCGGGAAGGGGCTTGGCGTCGTCAGAACAGCGCGCTGTACGCGTTCAGCGCGGGCTGCCCGCCCAGGTGGGCGTAGAGGACGGTGGAGTCCCGGCCGATCTCGCCGCGCGCCACCAGGTCCACCATCCCGGCCATCGACTTCCCTTCGTACACGGGGTCGGTGACCATCCCCTCGGTGCGGGCCGCGAGCCGCATCGCGTCCAGCGTGCTCTCGTCAGGGATGCCGTACGTGCCGGCGTGATACCGGTCGTCCAGTTCCACGTCCGCTTCCGTCAACTCCGCTTTTACGCCGATGAGTTGGCCGGTGTTGTGGGCGATCCTGGCGATCTGTTCCCGGGTGCGGACGGGCGCCGCCGACGCGTCGATGCCGACCACCCGCCGTGGCCGCCCGCCGGCCTCCTCCAGCGCCCGGAACCCGGCGACCATGCCGGCCTGCGTGGACCCTGTCACCGAGCACACCACGACGGTGTCGAAGAAGACGTCCGCCTCCCGCTCCTGCTCGGCGACTTCGTACGCCCACCCGGCGAATCCCAGTCCCCCGTACGGGTGGTCGGAGGCACCGGCCGGAATGGCGTACGGCTTGCCGCCGGCCTCCTCGACCTCCCTGAGCGCCTGCTCCCAGCTCTCCTTGAACCCGATCCCGAAGCCGGCCTTCACCAGCCGTACGTCGGCTCCGGCGAGCCGGCTGATCAGGATGTTGCCGACCTTGTCGTACACGGAGTCGGGCCACTCCACCCAACTCTCCTGCACCAGCACGCACTTGAGTCCGGCACGGGCGGCACAGGCGGCGACCTGGCGGGTGTGGTTGGACTGCACCCCGCCGATGGAGACGAGCGTGTCGCACCCCTTGGCGAGCGCGTCGGCGACCAGGTACTCCAGCTTGCGCGTCTTGTTGCCGCCGTAGGCGACACCGGAGTTGCAGTCCTCCCGCTTGGCCCACAGGGAGGCGCCGCCGAGGTGTGCGGTGAGCCGCTCCAGGGGGTGGACGGGGGACGGGCCGAAGAGGAGGGGGTAGCGGTCGTACGAGGAAAGAGACGGGGAAGGGGACGGGGCAAGGGACATGGGTTCTCCCTGGGTTGGGATCAGTCGCTGTCGGCGAGTTCGGCCAGCCCTCGCCAGATCTCCGCGGTGACACGGACCGCTTCGTCCACGTCCGAGGCCGCACAGGACTCGATCAGCCGGTCGTGCAGACCGGCCGAAAGGCAGTTGCCGCCCTCGCCGAAGCGTCGTCGCTCCAGGCGGCGGATGAGGGGGGTGTAGCGGGCCGCGGTGGCGGCGGCCGCGCGATTGCCGCTGACCCGGACGAGGACGTCGTGCAGTTCGTCGTCGGCACGCACGGCGGTGTCCACGTCACCGGCGCGGACGGCGGCCGCGAACCGCTCATTGGCCGCGCGCATCGCCTCGACGTCCGCGGCGAACAGCCGGGGCACCGCGATCCGCGTGGCCAGCTCGTGCATGGCGCCGACCACGGCGGCGGCGTCCCGTACGTCGGCGGCCACCACCGGTGTCACCCGGGTGTAGCTCTGCGGCTTGCTCTCCAGCAGCCCCTCGTCGACCAGCCGCGAGAACGCCTCCCGCACCGGCGCCCGGGACAGCCCGAGCCGCTCGGCGAGGTCGGCGTCCCGCACCACCGCGCCGGGTTCGATCTCCCCGGCGACGATGGCGTCCCTGATGGCTTCGTAGGCACGGTCCCTGAGCAGGGGGCGCGGCACGGGTCGAATGGCGTCCACAACTGAAATGTTAGATGTCAATTACCGGCGGCGGCAAGGGGCACAAAGAAGGAGGGGGCCCGCACCGAAGCGCGGGCCCCCTCCGGGAGGAGCGTCAGACGGCCCACGGCCAGTCCGCGTCGCGAGCCGCCTCCAGCAGCGGCACCATGCGGAAGGCCGCGTCCGACAGGCCGCCGAAGGTGTGCCGGTTGGCCTTGCCCGACGGTCCGTGGCCCGCCCGGTACCCGGCCAGGTTCCAGGTGTAGACCGGCACGTCGGCCGGGACCTGCTCGGTCGGGTCGCCGTAGTGGCTGAAGGCGTACTGCTCGTCGGTGACGATCAGCACCCGGTCGTGCTTCCGGTAGTGCCGGCGCACCGCGCCCGTGGTGTCGGTGCCGCCCAGGTCGCCGAAGCGGCCGAGGATCTTCAGCACCGACTCCCCCGTGCGGAACGGCACCTCGTTGCTGCTCGTGCCGAACTCGACGAGATCCGCGTCCGCCGCCCGCAGCGCGAGCGCCGTACCGAAGACCGCCGCCGCGTCGGCCCGGTTGAGCTCCGAGCGGTCCGACAGCCGCGAGAAGAACATCGAGCCCGAACGGTCGACGAGCACCAGTGTCCGCCCGGGCAGCGCGGGCACGTGGGCCAGCGAGTGGCCGAGCGCCTGCTCCAGCGGGTACGACCAGCGCAGCGACGGCGCGTGCCGGTACGCGGCGAGGTACCGGAACGGGAACTGCCGCGAGCGCGCCACCTCGGCCGGGTCGCTGATGCGCGCGGCCACCCGGGCCGCCACCTCGTCGGACACGCCGGCCTGGTCGAAGTTCCGCAGGTTCCGCACGAGCGCCATCGCGCCCATCGACGGGATCACGGCCTCCCAGGCCGCCTTGTCCATCGGTCCCTGCAGCCACCCCGCCAGCGCCTCCCACGTCATCCCGGCCGCCGCGAGCCGCTCGGCCCCGCCGTCCGAGGTGACGAGCGCGCGCCGCTCCTCCACCGGCAGCGCCATCAGCTCGCGGTGCGCGGTCAGGACACGGTTGGACGCGGGCGGCACGGCGGTGTCCGGGTGGTGCCGGCGGTCCAGGGCGTACTGGAACAGCTCGCCCTGCCACGGCTTGTCCGGGTCCGGAGACGCGTGCACGAGGTTGAGGATGTCGCCGAAGCGGTAGCCCTTGGAGGCGGTGTCGTACTTCAGCAGCGCCTTGCCGCTGTAGAGACGTCGTACGGCGTCGGCGATGCCGCGCTTGACCGGCTTGGGGACGTTCCGGCCGTACGTGGCGGTCCAGTACGCGAGCAGCTCACCGGGCTCGTCGGGCCGCTGGAGCACGGAGTCGACGACCTGCCGGTTCGACGGCCCCTCGGTCGCGCCCGCGTCGAGGCGTGCCTTCACGTACTCGGCGGCGCCCACGACCGCCGCCGTACGCAGGTTGCCCTCGCCGCGCAGCCAGCCGAGCAGGCCGGCGGTCCACGCCGGGTCGGTGACGGCGAGCTCGGCGACGAGACGCGCGAAGCGGTCGTCGCGTGCGGCGCCGGCCTCGTAGAAGGTCTGCTGCGACACGAAGTGGGAGACGGCGAGCAGGAAGAGTTCGGAGCGCGCGTCGCGCTCGCGGCCTCGGCCGCCCTCGAAGGTACGCAGTACCCGGCCCGTGGAGGTGACGCGCGAGGCGGGCTGCGCCTTGGCGGCCTTGGTGTTGAAGCGTGCCATGTGAATTCCCCCGAATTCCGTGGTGTTCCGGAGGAAGGCACAGCGAAAGGTGGATGCCCGAGATCAAAGTCGGCGACGGTTCAAACGCGGCGCGTCTTCCCTTTCCGCCACATCGACCCGAGGTCGATGACGGGATTCGAACCCGCAACATACCGTGTGCCGAAGTAACCGCTGCCTGCGCACCGGGCACCCACCATGAGCTGCGCCTCCCGAGATCAAGTCGGCTGCGGCATTGGATTCTTTGGAAGAGAAGTAGCCGCTGCCATCGCACCGGGAGGTGCGTGACGTTGTGATCTCACTGTAGGAGGCGCGACTCGAAAGGGGCGACCGAATTAACTACCCGCGCTTCTGGCGCTTCCAGGGCCCGGTGATGGCGAGCATGATGCCGGGTGTCTGGATGTTGGCGAACAGCGTCTTTCCGTCCGGTGAGAAGGTCACTCCCGTGAACTCGCTGTATTCCGGCTCCTCTTCGGTGCCGATGTTGAGTTCGTTGCGGGCGATGGGGTAGGTGCGGCCGCGGTCGGTCGCGCCGAACAGGTGCTGGATGCCCTCGCCGTCCTCGGCGATGACGAGGCCGCCGTACGGGGAGACGGTGATGTTGTCGGGGCCGTCGAAGGCGCCGTCCGCCGACGGATCAGGGTTGACGCCGAGCAGGACCTTCAGGGTGAGGGTGCGGCGCTTGGGGTCGTAGAACCAGACCTGGCCGTCGTGCTGGACGGGGCTCTCCGCGCGGGCGTAGGAGGAGACGACGTAGGTACCGCCGTCGGCCCACCACATGCCTTCCAGCTTGCGGGCGCGGGTGATGTCGCCGGTGGCGAACTGCTTGCGCACGTCGACGGTTGTGCCGTCACGGTCGGGCACGTCGACCCAGTCGACGCCGTACACCGTGCCGGTCTTCGTCGCGCGGGAGAGGTCGTCGACGAACTTGCCGCCGGAGTCGTAGCACCTGGGCGCCTGGAGGACACCGGCGTCGTCGGCGAGGGTGCGGAGCTGTCCGCGGCCGTGCTCGAAGCCCTTGGGCGGGGTCCAGCGGAAGAACAGGCCGTTGGGGCTCGCGGCGTCCTCGGTGAGGTAGGCGTGACCGCGTCTGGGGTCGATGACGACGGCCTCGTGGTCGTAACGGCCGAAGAACTTCAGGGGCTTGGGGTTCTTGTTGGCGCGCCGGTCGACCGGGTCGACCTCGAAGACGTAGCCGTGGTCCTTGGTCATGCCGTTGCTGCCGGCCCGGTCGGAGTTCTCCTCGCAGGTGAGCCAGGTGCCCCAAGGTGTGCTGCCGCCCGCGCAGTTGGTGGAGGTACCCGCGATGCCGACCCATTCGGCGACGTGTCCGTCGGGGCGGACCTCGACCACCGTGCAGCCGCCGGAGGCGGCCGGGTCGTAGACGAGGCCCTCGGTGAGCGGCACGGGGTGGGGCCACTTGGCGCGCGGCCCCTTCAGCTCGTGGTTGTTGACGAGGAGGGTGGTGCCGCGCGGGCCGTCGAAGGTGGCCGTGCCGTCGTGGTTGGACGGGGTGAACTCACCCGACTCCAGCTTGGTCTTCCCGCTGTAGGTGAGGACGCGGTAGGTGAACCCGGCGGGCAGCGCGAGGATGCCCTTCGGGTCGGCGATCAGCGGTCCGTACCCGACACCGCCGTGGATGTCCGCCGCCTGGGGCGTGCTCTCGGTCTCCGTGGACGCGAGGGCGTTCGGAGCGGTGGCGAGGGCGCCGACGCTGCCCGCCAGCGCGACCCCGGCACCGGTGATCGCGGATGTTCTGGCGAAGTCCCTGCGGGTGAGCGACATGGTGTCTCCTGTGACGGTGGGTGTGCCGTGGAGGGTGGCGGACCTCGGTCCGCGTCACGGTCCCGCCCATGCCTGAACGCCGGTTGAACACCGGGCGACGTCACCGGGCCCTGTTCCGTGAACCCGTGCTCACCGCCGCAGGAGACCCCGAAGGGACTTCGCGGTCCCGTAGCTCACTGCCCTTGCTGCGACCGCGCCTTGAACGCCGCCTTGCGTGCTTCCTTCGCGATCCGCTTGTCCGGATGCAGCCGGCCCATCGCCTCCAGCACGTCCGCCGTCGCCGGGTGGTCGACCCGCCAGGCGGCGGTGAAGAACCCGCTGTGCTGCTGGGCCAGGCCCTCCACGAGGCTCCTGAGCTCGTCGGAGTTGCCCTCGGCCGCGAGCTGGGCGGCGAGGGTGTCGACGGTCAGCCAGAACACCAGCTCCTCGGAGGGGGCCGGCACGTCGTCGGCGCCGCGTTCGGCGAGCCAGACCCGGGCCAGTCCGCCGAGCTCGGGGTCGTCGAGCACTTCGCGCAGGGCGGGCTCGGCCGCGTTGCCGACGAGGGACAGCGCCTGCTGGCAGCGCAGTCGCCGCAGCGGCGCGCCGGTGTCCAGTCCCCGCGCCGCCGCCAGCAACTCCCGTGCGGCGGCGAGGGTTTCGCGGCGGGCCAGCCACTGCTCGGTCTCGGCCTGGGCGGCCGTCGGCGGGAAGCCTGCCGTGCCGTCGAGCAGCGCGTCGGCGCCCTTGTCCGCGAGGTCGCCGACCGCGGGTGCCTCGAAACCGGCCTCCAGGAGCCGCGCCCTGAGTCCGTACAGGCCGAGCGGGGTCAGCCGGACCATGCCGTAGCGCGAGACGTCGGTGTCGTCGACCGGCGACGAGGTCTCCTCGTCGGTGTCGGCCATCAGTGCCTCGTCGACGGGCTGGTACGCCACGAGTCCCACCGGCTCCAGCACCCGGAACTGGTCGTCGAGCCGCATCATCGCCTCGGAGACCTGCTCCAGCATGTCGTTGGTGGGCTCGCCCATGTCGCTGGGGACGATCATCGAGGCGGCCAGCGCGGGCAGCGGGACGGGTGCCCCGCCGGGCCCGTCCTCGCTCGCGGTGAGGAGGTAGAGGTTGCCGAGCACGCCGTCCAGGAACTCGGCCTCGGCCTCCGGGTCCCAGTCCAGGGACGAGAAGTCGATCTCGCCGGCGCCCTCTTCGGGGTTCATCGCGCCGACCAGGTCGTCCAGGTCCGGCACGCTCGCGTCGGCGAGCACGGTCTCCAGCGCGGCCAGCCACACGCCGAGCACGTCGTGCGGGGCGCCGCCGGTGAGCAGGGCCAGATCCTCGCCCGGGGCGACGGTTCCGGCCTCCTCGTCGACGACCTCGACGAGTCCGGTGTCGACGGCGACCCGCCAGGCCTCGCTCGCGTACGCCGCCGCGTCGTCCCCGCTCAGTCCGAGGGCCTCGGCCGCCGCGGGCAACTGCTCGTCGACGAGCCCGCCCCCGGCGTCGATCCGCGTCTCGGGCCCGGCCCAGCGGGCGAGCCGTGCGGCCCGCGACAGCAGCGGCGTGGACAGGGCGTCTCGCGCCAGCTCCGCTTCGGGGTGCAGGCGCACCGGTGGCAGGGGGGAGCTGTCTGACATCGGCTGCTTCTCCTAGGGGCGTGTCGTACCACTCGGCCGCTCAGCCTAGACCGCTTTCCACCCATGCCACCCGGTTCATCTCCCGGTCCGGGGCAGTACATGGCTGAAACCTTGACAAGTGGCGTGACCAGGCACGAGATTGACGCGCGTAGAAACCAGGTGGACATCTGTTCACGCTACTTTCTACGCGCGTCGCCACCGCCCCACAGGTCGCGGCTCCCACCGTTCCACGCACCACCCTCGTCCCGGCGCCCATGTACGTCCCCGGAGGGATCCCGTTGCCGAGCAAGTCTTCCGCGCGCCTCGCCGCGCTCACCGTCGCCGCCGCCTGTTCCGCGGCGTCCACCCTCGTGCTCACCTCGCCCGCGCACGCGGCGGCCGTGAGCATCCATGACATCCAGGGCACGACCCGGATATCCCCGTACGCCGGCAAGGCGGTCACGGACGTGGCCGGAATCGTCACCGGCGTGCGCACCTACGGCTCCTCCAGAGGCTTCTGGATCCAGGACCCGAACCCGGATGCCGACCCCGCCACCAGCGAGGGCGTCTTCGTCTTCACCAGCTCCGTCCCGAAGGTCGCGGTCGGTGACGCGGTGACCGTGTCCGGCACGATCTCGGAGTTCGTCCCCGGCGGCGCGTCCTCCGGCAACCAGGCGGTGACGGAGATCGTCCGCCCGACGGTGACCGTCGTCTCCAGCGGCAACGCGGTCCCGGCCGCCACCGTCATCGACGCCAGATCCGTGCCGAGCGCCTACTCCCCGGCGGGTGACAGCGCCGCGGGCGGCTCGGTCAACGGCCTGACGCTGCAGCCGAAGAAGTACGCCCTGGACTACTACGAGTCCCTGGAGGGCATGAACGTCCAGGTCTCCGACACCCGCGTGGTCGGCGCCACCGACCCGTTCACCGAGCTGTGGGTCACGGTGAAGCCGCGCGAGAACAGCACCCGCCGCGGCGGCACCCTCTACGGCTCCTACGAGTCGCAGAACACCGGCCGGCTCCAGATCCAGTCCCTGGGCGCGACCGCCGACTTCCCCACGGCGAACGTCGGCGACGTCCTCACCGGCAGCACCGAGGGCCCGCTGGACTACAACCAGTTCGGCGGCTACACCCTGGTCGCGGGCCGGATCGGCACGCTGAAGAGCGCAGGTCTCGCGCGGGAGACCACGCAGAAGCAGAAGAACGGCGAGCTGGCGGTCGCGACGTACAACGTCGAGAACCTCGACCCGACGGACGCCTCCTTCGAGGAGCACGCCTCCGCGATCGTGAACAACCTGAAGTCGCCCGACATCGTGTCCCTGGAGGAGATCCAGGACAACAACGGCGCGAAGAACGACGGCACGGTCGCCGCCGACCAGACGGTGATTAAGCTGATCGACGCGATCGTCGCGGCCGGCGGTCCGGCCTACGACTGGCGCTCGATCGACCCGGTGAACAACACCGACGGCGGCGAGCCGGGCGGCAACATCCGCCAGGTGTTCCTGTTCAACCCGGAGCGGGTCTCCTTCACCGACCGTGCGGGCGGCGACGCCACGACCGCCGTCGGCGTCACCAAGGAGAAGGGCAAGGCCGCGCTGACGGTCTCGCCGGGCCGCATCGACCCGACGAACACCGCCTGGAACAGCAGCCGCAAACCGCTGGCCGGCGAGTTCGTCTTCCGTGGCCGGACGGTCTTCGTGATCGCCAACCACTTCAACTCCAAGGGCGGCGACCAGGCGCTGACCTCGCAGTACCAGCCGCCGGTGCGCAGCTCGGAGACCCAGCGCGCCCTCCAGGCGACCGCGGTGAACGCGTTCGTCAAGGACATCCTGGCCACCCAGAAGAACGCGGACGTCATCACCCTCGGTGACATCAACGACTTCGAGTTCTCCGGCACGGCCGACATCCTGGAGAGCGACGGCGTGCTCTGGTCGGCGATCAAGTCGCTGCCGAAGAGCGAGCGTTACTCGTACGTCTACCAGGGCAACGCCCAGGTCCTCGACCAGATCCTGGTCAGCCCGTCGATCCGGCGTTCCTGCGACTTCGAGTACGACAGCGTGCACATCAACTCGGAGTTCAACGACCAGATCAGCGACCACGACCCGCAGGTGCTGCGGTTCAAGCCGTAGCCGCCGACCGGTCGTCGTGCTCAGGGCTGGCTGAACACGCCGTTCAGCCAGCCCTTCCATGCGGCCTCGTCCGCCGCCGCGTCGGCACCGGCCGCGAAGTCGTGGACGCTGATCCCGACCGGGTAGCTCCAGTGGTTGCGCCCGAAGAAGCGGATCAGGGCTTCCTCGGTGCGCAGCCCGATGAAGTACGGGTTGCGGAAGTCCAGTACGGCGTCCAGCAGTTGGCCCTCGGGGCCACGAGCCTGGACGCGCGCGCCCTCGGCCGTGTCGTCCGAGAGGCCGAGCGCCCGGCCGACGGCGGCGAGCGCGTCCGGTGTCTTGGACGCGTCGGGACCGTCGAAGGTGGTGAAGGCGGCCGTGCGGGGCGCGAAGTGGAGCAGGTACTGGCGCAGGGTCGCCATGTAGAAGTCGGTGTGCCTGGCGGCGCCGTCGTACTGGTTGTCCCAGTCGTCGACGAAGATGCCGCTGTGCACGTACCGCACCCAGGCGCGGCGGCCGTCGTCCCGCGGTTCGATCGTGTAGTCGAGCTGGTTGAGGGTCTGTTCGGAGATGCCCTCGACGTCCTCGACACGGTTGGTGTAGCGGTGCGGCGGGTCCCAGGCGGTGACCGTGGATCCGAAGGGCCCCTTGCCGCCCTCGCGCGGTTCGGGGGCCTCCATCGGCCACAGCCAGCCGTCGGTCCCGGCGGTGATGGCCTCCCACACCTGCTCGGGTGAGGCGTCGACCTCAAACTCGCGGGCGATCTCGAATTCCTTGGACATGGTGGGCTCCTGAGTACTACTCGTCCAGTTCTGGGGCGGATTGGGCGTCGCCCGTGGGCTTGAGCGTGGGGTGGACGGCGACGACGATCCGGTGATCGCGGCCGTCCTCCTGGCCGGGGGCGTCGTATTTGCGGATCAGCGCGCTCACCCCGGCCGTCAGCTCCTGGATGAACGCGGCCCGGTCGGCGGCCGAGGCGAAGCGCACCTCGCCGTCCAGCGCGTACGTCGCCAGCCGCTTGCGGGCCTTGGCCGCGCCGGTGATCAGGGAGCCGACGTCGCTCACGAGCCGGGCGCCGAGCGCGAGCAGCCAGCGGGCGGAGAGCTGGTCGCGGAAGCGGTCCGGGTCCGGCTGCACGGCGGCGAGCGCGAGCGGCGAGATGACGTACGACGCCGCGGTCGCCCGCATCAGCCGCTCGGTGACGTTGCCCTTGCGGCGCTCCCCCGCCAGCTCGACCAGACCGTGCCGCTCCAGCGCCTTGAGGTGGTAGTTCACCTTCTGCCGGGGCAGTCCGACCTGACCGGCCAGCATGGCGGCCGACGCGGGGCCGGCCGCCAGTTCGGCGAGCAGCCGGGACCTTATGGGGTCCAGGGAGGCGGCGGCGGCCTCGGGGTCCTCGATCACGGTCACGTCCAACATGACTCCACCGTCTCACCGAAAACTTTTTTTGTCCAGACGATTCTGGTGTTCGGTGATTCTCGGACGTCACTCGGGCACGAGGCCGAGGGTGTGGTGGTAGCGCGTACCCGTGAAGCCCTGCACGCCGGGGTACGACCGCACCCGCTCCCACTCCTCGTCGACGGGCACGGAGATCGCCTTGTCGTACGCCCCCTCGCTCTCCCACTCCGCGTAGTTGAGGACGTGGGTGCCGTCGGTGGCCAGGTGGAAATGGGCGGCGATCAGGCCGTGGTGGGCGCCCGGGGCGGGGGCGGTCCGCAGCAGGAGATCGATCCAGTCGGCGCGCCGGCCGGCCGCGCCGGGCTCGAAGTCGATCCGCACGGTCACGAGCAGACCCGGCACCCGGTGGTCGCAGGCGGCGCGCTCTTCGCCCCGGTAGTAGCGGTACCGGTCGAGTCCGACGCGCTCGATGCCGGGTACGGCGGTGTCGATCTCGTCGTTGCGTTCCTGGCGGTGGGTCTTGACGAAGGCCTCGTAGGCCTGCTCGCTCGACCACTGCGAGTGGTGCATCAGCGTCGCGCCGTCGAGCCCGCTGTACACGTGGTAGTTGAGCAGGGCTGCGGCGGGCCAGGGCCTGCGCTCCCAGGTGTGCGCGATCGCCTCGACGGCCCGTCCCTGCCGCTCGGGGGTGCCGACGCGCCAGGTGCTGAAGAGGGCGGCGCCGACGCGGGGATCGGTCGGGTCGGGGTGGGTGCCGGTACGGCGGGTCATGACGGCCTCCGTCGATGAGTACGGGATGCGTGCACCGGCCACTCTTCAACCTCAACCAAGATTCAGGTCAAGTCGCCGATTCGCGCGGGGAATTCGGGAGACCCGCCTGGTCATGGACGAGAAGGCCCGGAGGGCCGAGATGGTGGAGACGGCCGGGACGGCCGAGACGACGGGGACGGCCGGGACGACGAAGACGGCCACGACGACCGGACCGGCGGACACGACGACCGAGACGCCGGACACGACGACGGAGACGGCGGACGCGACCGAGCCCGGGGACACGACCGAACCCGGGGACACGACCGACACGGCGAAGACGGACAGCCCGTCCAAGTTGCCCGCGCGGTCGTGGCGGGCGGTGGTGTGGCGCACACTGAAGGAGTTGCTGGACGACGAACTGGCCGACCGGGCGGCCGCGTTGACGTACTACGGCGTCCTGTCGCTCTTCCCGGCGCTGCTCGTGATGGTGTCCCTGCTCGGCGTGGTGGGACAACGCGCGACGGACAAGATCCTCGACAACATCGGCGACCTCGCCCCCGGGCCCGCCCGGGACATCCTGCGGGACGCGGTGGTCCAACTCGGCGACAGCGGCGGCACCGGCAGCGTCCTGGCCGTACTCGGCCTGCTCTTCGCCCTGTGGTCGGCGTCCGGGTACGTCGCCGCGTTCATCCGTACGTCCAACGCGGTGTACGACCTGCCGGAGGGCCGCCCGGTGTGGAAGCTGACGCCGCTCAGGCTGGGGCTGACCGTGGTGCTGATGCTGATGCTGGCCGTGAGCGCGCTGATCGTGGTGTTCACGGGTCCGCTGGCCGAGCGGGCCGGCACGACGATCGGGCTCGGTGACGAGGTGATCGCGGTGTGGGGCGTCGCGAAGTGGCCGGTACTGCTTCTGCTGGTGATCCTGATGATCGCCCTGCTCTACTGGGCCGCCCCCAACGTCCGCGGCCGGGGCTTTCGTTGGATCTCCCCGGGCAGCGTCCTCGCCACCCTGATCTGGCTGGCCGCGTCCGCCGGATTCGCCCTGTACGCGGCCAACTTCGGCTCCTACAACAAGACGTACGGCACCCTCGCGGGCGCCATCGTCTTCCTCGTGTGGCTCTGGCTGACCAACATGGCGATCCTCCTCGGCCTGGAGTTCGACGCGGAACTGGCACGCGAGCGAGCGATCACGGCGGGCCGCCCGCCGACGGAGGAGCCGTACGTGGAACCGAGGGACACCCGCAAGTGGCCGGCGAGGCTGAGGGCTGCGCGGGGCAGGTAAGGACGCGGGCTCCGAGCCACCCGGCGTCGACGCGGCCTCGCCGGGGGCTCCGCCCCGGACCCCCGGGCCTATGCCCACCCACCACCCGACTCGGTCACTCAAAAAGTGCCGACACCCTCTCCGCCATCAGCGGAGACCCCACGCCGCCCCGGGCACCCACCCACGCCGTCACCGTCACCCCGCGGGCAGTCGTGCCGCTGGGGCGGCACGGGTGGGCGCGGACGGCACCCCGCAAACGCCGGGCCGCGCGACCCACCCCACACCGCGGTGCCCCGTAAGCACCGGCTTGCGCGACCCACCCCGCGAGCACCCCGCACGCACCGCGCTGCGCGACCCACCCCGCGAGCACCCCGCACGCACCGCGCTGCGCGACCCACCCCGCGGCACCTCGTAAGCGCCGGGCCGCGGACCCACCCCCGTAGTCCCACCCCCCCCCGGCCCCCACCCCACCCCACCCCACCCCACCCACCGCTTCGGCCCAGGTCGGCCGATGTAAGCCAACCTGGGCCGAAGATCGTCAGCCCCTTCTCAGCGCCCCGCGTGTTCTCAGCGTCCCGCGCGCCGGCGTCGCAGCACCTCCACCGCGATCACCGCACCCACCACCGCCACCCCGATGAACAGCACCGGTCGCGGGTGCCGGGCCCCGGCCTGCACGGCGGTGCGGACCGGGACGGGCATGGTGTGTTCGACGGCGTGACCGGCACGGGTCGCCCTGGACTGGACGGTGTGGCCCGCCTGAGTCGCCTTGTCCTGGACGGTGTGGCCCGCCTGAGTCGCCTTGTCCTGGACCGTGTGGCCCGCCCGGGTCGCCTTGTCCTGGACCTTGTGCCCCGCATGGCTGGCCCGGTCCTGGACCGTCTGGCCGGCCATCGCCGCGCTGCTGCGGAGCTGTACCGTCATCGCGCCCGCCTTGTCCCGGAGGTCGGCGGCCCGGGCCCGTGCGCGGCCCTTGACGTCGACCTTGCCGGCCAGCTCCTCGACCGTGTCGCCGAGCTCGCTGCGGGTGCGTTCGATCTGTTGGCGGAGCTCGTCGGGCCCCTTGGCCCCGCCCGCCCCGTGTCCGTGTGCTGCCTTGTCCGTCATCGGTGCGCCCTTTCCCTGATCTCCTCGACGTCGGCCCTGACGCTTCCGAGCGCTTCCTCGGGCGTGGGCGGTGTGGCGCGGCGCAGCTGGGCGCGGCCGGTCGCCGCGAGCAGGGCCGCGAGTGCGAACAGGACGGCCGTCACGATGAGCGCCGCCGCCCAGAGGGGCAGGACCAGCGAGAGCGCGACGGCGGCCGTGGCGGCCAGGGCGAGGAAGCCGGCGTAGCCGACGGCGCCCGCGGCACCGAGCAGTCCGCCGCCCCGTCCGGCGCGACGGCCCTTCGCCGCGAGCTCCTCCTTGGCGAGGGCCACTTCCTGTCGTACGAGCCGGGAGAGCTGTTCGCTGGCCTGTCCGACGAGGTCGCCCACCGAATGGTGTTCGTCATGCACCGGCCTGGGTGCCGTGGTCCCGGTCACGGTTCCGCCTCCTCTCGGTATCGGAACTGCCGGGTACCCTGACCCGGCCCCCGCTACCCCTGCGGCCCGTCTCCGGACCCGCGCTCGCCGAGGCGGGCCAGCCGGCTCTGGAACCAGTCGAGCCGGGCCTGCAACAGGGCGGCCTCCGCGACGAGTTCGGGCACCCCGAGCTCTCCGGCGGCATCCGTCACCGACGCCTCCCCCGCCACCCGCACACCCTCACCGGCGACCACGCGCAGCCCGTCCGCGGCCAGGCGGGCGAACCCGGCCAAGGAGAGGGACGTACGACCGCGCAGACATCCCGCGCAGGAGGGGGCCAGCGCATGCCACCCCGGTCGGCCCCAGCCGGCGTCGGCCAGCGCCGCCGCGACCGTGCCGCAGGCGCACGGGCCCACCGTCGCCGTGCGGACGCGCTGCCGGGCGTAGCGGAAGCCGCGTTCGAAGCGGATGTACCGGCCGAGTACGGAGATCTCGAGGAGGACGGCCGTACGGTGCTCGGCCGTGCACAGCAGCGCCTCGGCGGTCGTACGGTCGTGCACGCAGTGGAAGCCGCAGTCGCAGCGGCGGTGCGGTGGCCGGTGCCGCAGGCCGTAGACGCAGGACGCGTCGTCCAGGACCGCGTACGGCAGCGCGCCGCCCAGCGACACCCCGGTGAACCCGGCCCGGGTGCCGTCGTGGGACAGCACCGGGTGGGCGATCTTGTATCCGGTCGGCGGCTCCGGCGGGCGTTCCTCGGGGAGCCGCAGCCTCATCGGGCGGCCGGGACCTCTTCGGGTGCCTTCAGGTCCTTGATCTCCTCGGGGAGGTCGAGTTCCTCCTCGCGGACCTGCGGCCGCTCTTCCGCGACTCCGGTGGCGAGTGCCTTGCCGAGCTTCATGACGCCTCCCATGGCCAGGTGTCGATGACCGTCCTGGCCATGGTGACCCATGAGGGCCGACTTGGACATAGGGCCTGCCGGCCGCGCGACGACCGGCAACACATTAGTATCCCTTAGCGATATATGGTTAGAAAAATTAAGTGGAGCTTCACTGTCGGCGCGCCGACACTGTACCCATGACGACATCTCGCCCCTTCGGCCGCACGCTGTGCGCCATGATCACGCCCTTCACCGACGCGGGCGCGCTGGACCTCGACGGAGCGCAGCGGCTGGCCGGCCGGCTGGTGGATCAGGGCTGCGACGGGCTCGTCCTGTCGGGAACGACGGGCGAGTCGCCGACCACGACGGACGCGGAGAAGGCCGCGCTGGTCACGGCTGTACGGGAGGCGGTGGGCGGGCGGGCGTCGATCGTGGCGGGCGTGGGCACCTTCGACACCCGGCACACCGTCGAGCTGGCCCAGGCGGCCGAAAAGGCGGGCGCGGACGGCCTGTTGGTGGTCAGCCCCTACTACAGCAGGCCGCCGCAGGACGCGCTGGAGGCGCACTTCCGGGAGGTCGCGGACGCGTCCGGGCTGCCGCTCGTGCTGTACGACATCCCGGGCCGCACCGGCACCCGGATCGAGCCGGACACCCTGATCCGCCTCGCCGGGCATCCCCGGATCGTCGCGGTCAAGGACTGTTCCTACGACTTCCTCGGCGCCCAGAAGGTCATGGACCGCACGGAGTTGGCGTACTACGCGGGCTGCGACGAGCACAACCTCGCCCTGTACGCGGTGGGCGCGGCCGGGTACATCAGCACGGTCGCCAATGTCGTTCCGGCCCGGCTCCGTGCGGTCCTCGACGCGTTCGAGGCGGGCGACACCCCCGTGTCCGCCCGCCTCCAACAACGGGCCACGCCGCTGATCGAGTCGATGATGTCGGCGGGCCTGCCCGGCGCGGTCACCGCGAAGGCCCTCCTCACCGCACTCGGTCTGCCGGCGGGCCCGGTCCGCGCACCGCTGCGGCCCGCCGACCGGGACACGGTCGACGGGCTGCTGGCGGCGTACGAACAGTTCATGGCCGCCTGATCAGCGTTCGGCGAAGACGGGCTCCCAGCGCCCGGCGTCCCCGTCGTTGCCCCGGCGGAAGTCGCTGAGGGGTACGACCTTGTCGCTGCCGATGGTGACCAGGACGAGCCGCTGGTGGAACTCGTTCTTGCCGCCCTTGGCGATGTCCCAGGCGATGAGCGACGTGTTGCCGGCCCAGGCGAGCAACTGCTGCCCGTGCACCTCGGTCTTCGACCCGGTCGAGGCGTCGATGACCCATGAGGAGGTCTTCCACCCCTGACCCGCGAAGCCGCCGGCGACGAGCCGGCCGTCGGGCGACTTGCCCGCGTCGACGTACCACTCCAGGTACTTGGCGTCGGCCGGTACGGGGACCTCCTTGCCCGAGAGGTCGTAGAACTGTTTACCGATGTCCCCCATGGGGTTTCCGGCCCAGACATGGCGGCCGTCGCCGGTGAGGGCGAAGTCCTGGCGGGAGTTGAGGAAGCCTCCACCGATGGGATCGTCCGCGTCGCTCTCGAGCTTCACCTCACTCCAGGAGCCCGTGCCGGACGCCACGTCGATGAGGTGGAAGCCGGTGCGGCTCGACGGCTGCTTCTGGTCCCAGCCCTCGGATCCGTCCATCTTGACCCGCAGGTCGGGATTCTCGTCGTAGCTGGTGGCGACCAGCTTGCGGCCGTCGCGCGAGAACGCGAGTCCACCGACCGGGTGGTCGACCGGAAGCCACCGCGCGACCTTGCCGGTGGTCAGGTCGAGCAGGCCGATCCGCGAGGCGGGCAGGTTCCGTTCCAGGACGGCGGCGGTCTTCATGCCGGGAGCCACGGCCACCCAGGACCACTTCGTGGCCTTCTCGTACCGGCCGCTCTTCCGGTCGAGCAGCCAGTAGGTGCGCTCGTAGACGGCGGTGTCGGCCGTCTTCTTGACCGTCTTCGGGACGAAGTACGCGGCCATGCCGGTGTTCCCGGCCGAGATCAGCTCGCGCGGCGGCGACTGGTCCGGATGAGCGTTGACCTCGGTCTTCGGTACCACGTCCGCGGGGCGTACGTCGGTGCCCCGGCCCGAGTCCAGCATCGGCACGGCCACCGCGACGGCGACCACGACGACCGCGGCGGCGGCCATGCCCGCGATCCGGCGACTGCGGCGGCGCCGGCGGGCCGCCAGCACCCGGTCGGCGAACCCCGGCCGTGCCAGGGGCTGTTCGTCGGCCTGCTCCCGCAGTGCGTCCCGCACGAGTTCCTCGACGTTCATGGACGCACCTCCACGGATGAGTAGTCACGGGACGGCTGCCACTCGGCTCCGGCCGGGCCCAGGGCGGCCAGTTCGGGCGCAAGCGAGCGCAACCGGGCGAGGGAACGGTGGGTGGTGGACCGCACGGTGCCGACGGTGCAGCCGAGGAGCCGGGCCACGTCGGCCTCCGGCAGGTCCTCGAAGTAGCGCAGCACGAGCACGGTCCGCTGGCGTGCGGTGAGCCGGGCCAGCGCCTCGCGCATCACGACACGCAGTTCGGCGGCGGCCGCCGTGTCGGCGTCCGTCGCGCCCGCCTCGGGCGGCTCGGGCGGCTCGGCGACGCTGAGCTCCCGTCTGCGCCACTTCAGCCGCCAGCGGCTGACCTGCTGGCGGTACAGGATCCGCCGTACATAGGCCTCGGGCTCGTCGATCCGCTGCCACTTGCCCGCCGCCTTGACCAGGGCGTTCTGCAGCAGGTCCTCACCGGCGTGCTGGTCTCCCCCGCAGAGCAGCACGGCCGTCCTCAGCAGCGCCGACGACCGGTTGTCCACGAACTCCCGGAAACTCTCCAGCCCTTCGGCATTCATCGTCACCTTCTCTTCCCCGGCGGCACCTGTGCCCCGCCCCTGTTCCTGGTGACGCTCGCGACCGCCCGCCGCTATGCCACCGGCGGGAAGAATTTTTTCGACGGAACGCGCCGGGGCCCGTACCGCACGGGTGTGCGGTACGGGCCCCGGCCCACAGGGGGCGCGCTCAGCTCCAGGTGTACCCGTCGCCGATCAGCAGCACATGCTCCAGCACGTCCTCCATCGGATCGTCCACCTGGCCGGTGTTGACCAGTGCGAACCGCGGACCGTTGTGCGAGGCGGTGTTGGTCTCGTCGGCGTGCGCGGCCCCCGCCGGAAGCCCGCACACCGCCGTCAGGGTCAACGCCCCGGACAGCAAACGCGCCACGGTCCTCGCCCGCTCGTTCGTCATTGCACGACCCCTCGTTCGTCGTTTCGGCGTTTGATCGGACACTGCGTCCACCCGTTCATCTGCCGAAACCACGAAGAGGTCACGTCGAGTAACCCATACGTGATCTTGAGGAGTCAGTTGTGGCTGTGCAGGACCTCGTTCAGACCGCCCCAGACCGCGTTGTTCGGGCGGGCCTCGACCGCGCCCGTGACCGAGTTGCGGCGGAAGAGGATGTGGGAGGCGCCGGACAGCTCGCGCGCCTTGACGATCTGCCCGTCCGGCATGGTGACGCGGGTACCGGCCGTGACGTACAGCCCCGCCTCGACCACGCACTCGTCGCCGAGCGCGATGCCGACGCCCGCCTCGGCGCCGATCAGGCAGCGCTCGCCGATGGTGATGCGGACGTTGCCGCCGCCGGACAGGGTGCCCATGGTGGAGGCGCCGCCGCCGATGTCCGAGCCGTCGCCGACCACGACGCCCGCGGAGATGCGGCCCTCGACCATCGAGGTGCCGAGCGTGCCGGCGTTGAAGTTCACGAAGCCCTCGTGCATGACCGTGGTGCCGTCGGCGAGGTGCGCGCCGAGGCGGACCCGGTCGGCGTCGGCGATGCGGACGCCCTTGGGGGCCACGTAGTCGGTCATGCGCGGGAACTTGTCGATCGAGGTGACCTGGAGGTGCAGGCCCTCGGCGCGGGCGTTCAGCCGCACCTTCTCGACGTCGTCCACGGCGACCGGGCCGAGCGAGGTCCAGGCGACGTTGGCGAGGTGGCCGAAGATGCCGTCCAGGCTCTGGCCGTGCGGCTGGACCAGGCGGTGCGAGAGCAGGTGCAGGCGCAGGTAGACGTCGTGCGCGTCGATCGGCTTGTCGTCGAGGGAGCCGATGACCGTACGGACCGCGACCACCTCGACGCCCCGGCGGGCGTCCGGACCGAGCGCCGCGGCCGCGCCGCCGCCGAGCAGTTCCGCGGCGCGTTCGGCCGACAGCCGTTCGGTGCCGGAGGGGCCAGGGCCGCCCTCGGCAGTCACAGCGGTGAGCTCGGGCGCGGGGAACCAGGTGTCGAGGACGGTGCCGTCGGCGGCGAGTGTGGCGAGGCCGGCGGCAACGGCGCCGGTGGTGCGAGGAGCAGTCGTGTCGGTCATGAGGGCAAACTAACGTGGCGGGGGGCGCCCGGGCGAACCGGTGCGCACGGCGTCTCACGTGCCGGGCGCACCGTCCGGGATCCGGCACGGACCGGGCGGGCTCAGGCCTTGCCGACGGCCCGGATCAGGGCCGTTCCCCCTTCTCGTCCACCACCGCCGTCGTGAGCCGTGCCCCGCCGAGCACGACGTCGCCCTTGTCCCACTGCGGGTCGCCGCTCCGCGCCACCGACCGGTACCCGGCGTAGAGGTAGGAGGCCGGGTCCAGGAGCACCTCGTCCCGGGAGGTGCCGACGGTGCTCTTCCGGTACAGCGCGTAGGCGCTGCGCCCCGCGATGTCCTGGACCTCCGCGGCCTGCACGCCGGGGATCGTGGCGAGGGCCCGGTAGACCTTGGCGAGACCGGCCGGGTCGTAGGCGTAGGCCCGGCTCAGCACGGCCACGAGGGCCCGGTACTCGTGCTCGATCCGGGTCTCGGACTTGTCGGTGGCGTAGAAGAACGCGCGCGCCTTCGCCCGGACCTTCGCCGGGTCGTCCGGCAGGCTTTCGAGGAACTCGTACTCCTCCCGGGGCGAGTGGTCGTCACCGGCCTTGCCGTCCTCCATCTTCGGATCGGCGTACGCGTACCAGTCCTCGCTGGTCTGCGGTCCCGGCTCGTCGTCCGTCATGTTCGTCTCGACGGACTTCACGTAGATCCACTGGCCGTCGCGTGCCGCGACCGCGGGACCGGCGGCGATCTTGGCGGCGGCGTCGTTCAGGAGGTCCTTGGCGCTGCCGAGTTCCAGGGTGTACCCGGGCCCGGCGCCCGGCTGGACCCCGTCCGGGTCGCGGTCGGCCACCTGGGTCCCGATCAGGGTCACCGCCGTGATCAGGGCCGCCGTCGCCGCGGCCGTCAGCCGCCAGTCGCTGCGCAGCCGGCGGACGCGGGTGCGGCCCGTCGCCTCCCGCAGCAGCCGGTCGCGCCCGGCGAGAAGGGGCGCGCGCTCGGCCGCCGGGGCCTCGCCCCGCAGTTCACGGACCGCCGTCATCTCGTCCATGTCAGAACACCTCCGTGGTGTCGAGCGTGAATGCGGGGTCGGCGCCCAGGGCCGTACGGACCTTGCGGCGGGCGCGGTTGAGCCGGGAGCGCACGGTGCCGACGGGGATCCCGAGCGCCTGTGAGACCTCGATGTAGGTCAGGTCCGCCCAGGCCACGAGGAGCAGCACATGCCGGTCGCCCACGGACAGCGCGGCCAGCGCCCCGGCGAGCGGAGCCTGCGCGGTCTGCGCGGTGACCCGGTCGTCGGCCCGCTCGGACCAGGTCTCGGCGACCGGGTCGTGCCCGGTGCGGGCCAGCGCCCGCAGGGCCCGCACCTCGGCACGGCGCTGCTTGCCGACGAGGTTGCCCGCGATGCCGTAGAGCCAGGGGCGGGCGTTGGGGCGGGTGGTGTCGTAGCGGGACCGGAGACGGAAGGCGATGAGGAAGGTCTCCGCCGTGATGTCGTCGGCGGCACCCACGCCCAGCCGGCGTGCCACGTAGCGGTGGATGTCGGGGGCGTACCGGTCGTAGAGGCGGGCGAAGAGTTCCGGTTCCTCCAGGGACTGGGCGACGACCTGGGCGTCCTCGGGCGAGGACGGGTCCGGTGGTCCGGTCACGGGGCGGCCTCCGTGGGTGGGGTCGGGGTGAGGATGTCACCCGCTGTTCCCCGACGTCGGCAAAGGGGTTCACGGACCGGCGGGCACGCACCGAGGACCGCGGTCCTCCCGGCTCAGGTGCCGGCGTCGATGACCCTCGCCAACATCTCCCGGGCGAACTCCTCGTCGTACGGCGTTCCCGTCAGCAGCACCTGCAAGCAGATCCCGTCCGTCAGCGCGACCAGTGCCCGCGCGGTGACCGGGTCGGCGCGGGCGGCGAGCCGCTCGGCGAGATCGTCGGCCCACTCGGCGGCGACCGGGCGCAGGGCGGGGCGGCGCAGGGCGGCCAGATAGAGCTCGTACTCCAGCTCGACGCCGGTGCGCTCACCGGCCAGCCACTCGCCCAGCAGACCGGCGAGTTCGGCGGCCAGGTCGGTGCGCGGGTCGGCGAGGCCGCCGCGGGCGGCGATCACCTTGGCGAAGCCCTCGTTGGCCTGGCGGAGCGCCGCGACCATCAGTTCGTCGAGGGTCTTGAAGTGGTACGTCGTGGAGCCGAGCGGCACATCGGCCTCGGCGGCCACGGAGCGGTGACTCAGCCCGGCGAGGCCCTTGGCACCGACGACCCGGATCGCCGCGTCGATGATCCGCTGCCGCCGCTCGGGGTCATGACGGCGGGGCATCAGTGCGCCCCGCCCAGGTTGAGCACCACCACCCCGACGATGATCAGCGCCATGCCGGCCGCCTTGGCCGTGGTCATCCCCTCCCCCAGGAACAGCATCCCGATGGCGGCGATGGCCGCTGTGCCGACGCCGGCCCAGATCGCGTACGCGGTGCCGACCGAGATGGTCTTCAGCGTCTGGGCGAGCAGCACGATGGAGAGGACGTAGCCGAGGACAGTGAGCAGCGAGGGCACCGGCCTGCTGAAGCCGTCGCTGTACTTCATGGCCGTGGTCCCGGCGACCTCGGCGGCGATCGCCACGGCGAGCAAGAGATATCCCATGTGTACGAGCGTACATAACGCCGCATCGCTGCTCGCGTCGGACACGCACCCTCGCGCCCTCGCCCCCGACGTGGTCACCGGCCGACTGCCACCGGACCCGGTTCGCGCACCCGCGCCAGGGGGTCGGCGTCCGCCGCCTGGCGTGGGCCGCGCGCCGGAGGGCGGACACCTCGCGGTAGTGGAGCGGTTCGGCGGGGTCGGGCCGGACCGCTGAGCTCGATCGTGGCCGTGGCGCTGCGACCGCCGGCCCACCGCTGCCTCGCACGGCCGTATCTGATCCGCGGTCAGGCGCAAGCCGGCTACCCGCACGCGAGGTGTCCGGGGCGCCGTGGGTGCGCCGGTGCCAGGTCCTGCGGGCGGGGACGGCCGTACCGGCCGGCCGGTGCGGCTCGGTCATCCCGGGGGCGTACTCCTCGCCCAAGTAACGGCAGAGCTCGCGCAGTCGGGGCTCCAGGTCGGCCACGAGATCCTCGAAGCACAGCTCGTGCCGGCCGCCGAGTCCGATCCTGTGCGCGTAGCGCCGGGTCACGTCCATCACCTGCGCCCAGGTGGCGACGGCCTCGTGGAAGCCGCAGTGCCACCAGGACATCCCCAGCAACGAGGCAACGCAGTCGCGGCTGTTCCCGTACGAGGTGCACGAACTGGGCGTCCGGGAACAGCCGCAGGATCTCCGGCACGTGCGGGGCGTACGCGGGCCGCTTGTCCCCCCAGCGCACCTTGCCGTGCCGTTGCGCGTACGCCCTGAGGGGGATCCCGAGCGTGGAGCCCGGCGTCGGCGGCCCGTCCTCGATCCGCTCGGCCACGGAGCCCGCGTCCAGCCCGAGTTCGTGGAACCGGGTCTCCTTGCGGCCGGTGATCCAGGCGGGAGGCCGGCCCGGTTGCCGGGGGCCCACAGATCGCCGAAACTCAGCCGTCTTTCGTCGGCGGTCGGGACGAAGCGGGTTTCCGGGGGGAGCGCGATCCTCGGGTGCGCGTGCAGCATCAGCTGCAACAGGGTGGTGCCGGAGCGCGGGCAGCCGAGCACGAAGACGGGGCGGAGCGGGGCAGGTTCAGAGGTGACCACGCTCCGGGGCTGCCGTGGCCGAATGAGGTGAAGCCGGGGTCGTCTCGGGGAAGAGCTGTGAACATTCGACCTCGTGTGAAACCGGGGAGGCCGAAAACCACTCGTGCAAACGGCTCCCAGGAGCTCACCGGCTCCACTAGTGTTTCACCGTTCACCTACTTCCCCGTCTCGGCCGCAGCCGTCGCCCCAGGCGCCCGCCGGAGGAATCGCGCATGCCACGAAGCAAGTCCCGGCCCCCTCAGAACCAGCCATGGGAGAGCGGCTGGTCCCCGGACACCACCCGGGTGCCGGGGACACGACGCCTTTGGCTGGCCGGCGCGTTGGCGATAGCCACGGTCGCCGCGTGCGTGACGGCGGTGACCGTGACCCAGCACCCCACTGACGATCCGTCACCCGCCCCGGACCAGGCGGCCGCCGCGGACCCGAGCGGACCCGGTCTGATCTCCTACGCCACCCCGTCCACGACGGGCACCTCGGGATCCGGCGACAAGAGCGCGTCACCGTCCGCCCGGACGACCACGAGCGCCCCCGAACCACAGGGCTCGGCCTCCGCGAACCCGCCCGCCCCTCCCGCCGAGTCCCCCAGGCCGAGCCCGAGTTCGGCCGCCCCGAAGCCCTCGACGACATGGCGTTCGGTCCGCTCGGTCAACTACCCCGACCGCTACTGGCACATCAGCGGCGGCCTGGTGCGGCTCGACCCGGTCGGCGGCTCGGAATCCCGCGAGGACTCCACGTTCAAGGTGGTCAAGGGCCTGGCCGACAGCTCCTGCCAGTCCTTCGCCACGGCCGACGGCAAGTATCTCCGCCACCGCGACTTCGTCCTGCGCGCGGACCGCGACGACGGCTCGTCCCTCTTCAAGCAGGACGCCACGTTCTGCCCCCGCACCTCACCGGTGTCCGGCGCGATCATGCTGGAGTCGGTCAACTTCCCGGGCCGCTTCCTGCGCCACAACGACTTCACACTGCGCCTGGAGTCGTACCAGCACAGCAGTCTGTACCAGTCGGACTCGGCGTTCCGGCTGGTGGCCCCCCTGGCCTGAGCACGAGAAACGGCGACGCCCGAAGGCGTCGCCGTTCGCACCGGCTCGTGGATCTCAGACGTTGAAGCCGAGCGCCCGCAGCTGCTCCCGCCCGTCGTCCGTGATCTTGTCGGGGCCCCACGGGGGCATCCAGACCCAGTTGATGCGCAGCTCGTTGACGAGGCCGTCCGTGGCGGACTTGGCCTGGTCCTCGATGACGTCGGTCAGCGGGCAGGCCGCCGAGGTCAGGGTCATGTCGATCGTCGCGATGTTCGCGTCGTCGATGTGGATGCCGTAGATCAGGCCGAGGTTGACGACGTCGATGCCCAATTCGGGGTCGACGACGTCGTACAGGGCCTCGCGGACTTCCTCTTCCGAGGCCGGCTTCATCTCAAGGGTCTCGCTCATGCCGTCTTCCTTTCGGCGTCGGCTCCCAGCGCCTGGGCCGTCGCGTCCTTCCACGCCATCCAGCTCAGGAGAGCGCACTTCACCCGCGCCGGGTACTTGGAGACACCGGCGAACGCGACCGCGTCCTCCAGCACCTCCTCCATCGCGTCGTCGGGCTCGATCCGGCCCTTGGACTGCATCAGCTCCAGGAAGGTCTCCTGGATCTTCTGCGCGTCCGCCAGGTCCTTGCCGACCAGCAGGTCGTTCAGCACCGAGGCCGAGGCCTGGCTGATCGAGCAGCCCTGACCCTCGTACGAGACGTCGCTGACGGTCGTACCGTCGTACTTCACGCGCAGCGTGATCTCGTCGCCGCACGTCGGGTTGACGTGGTGCACCTCGGCGTCGCCATCCCGAAGACCACGCCCGTGCGGGTGCTTGTAGTGGTCCAGGATGACTTCCTGGTACATCGAATCCAGCTTCACGATTCCAGCCAGCCCCTCAGCCGAAGAAGTTCCGTACGTGCTCCAGCCCGTCGACCAGAGCCTCGATCTCGGCCGGCGTGGAGTACAGATAGAACGACGCTCGCGTGGTCGCAGGAATTCCGTACCGCAGGCAGACGGGGCGTGCGCAGTGATGACCCACGCGTACCGCGATGCCCTGCTCGTCGAGGACCTGGCCCACGTCGTGCGGGTGGATGTCACCGAGCGTGAACGAGATCGCCGCGCCGCGGTCCTCGGCCGTGGTGGGGCCGATGATCCTGAGGCCCGGCACCTCGCCGAGCCTGTTCACCGCGTACTCGGTGAGCGCGTGCTCGTGGGCGAGGATCTTGTCCATGCCGATCGACGACAGGTAGTCGATCGCCGCGCCCAGACCGACCGCCTGCGCGATCGGCGGGGTGCCCGCCTCGAACTTGTGCGGGGCGGGAGCGTACGTCGACGAGTGCATCGACACGGTCTCGATCATCTCGCCGCCGCCCAGGAACGGGGGCAGGTCCTCCAGCAACTCCTGGCGGCCCCAGAGCACGCCGATGCCGGTCGGACCGCACATCTTGTGGCCGGTGAAGGCCACGAAGTCGGCCTGCAGGGCCTGCACGTCCATCGGCATGTGCGGCGCGGCCTGCGAGGCGTCGATGCAGACCAGCGCGCCGACCTCCTGCGCGCGGCGCACTATCGCCTCGACCGGGTTGACCGTGCCCAGGATGTTCGACACCAGCACGAAGGAGACGATCTTCGTCTTCTCGGTGATGATCTCGTCGATGTTGGAGAGGTCGAGCCGGCCGTCGTCGGTCAGGCCGAACCACTTCAGCTTCGCGCCCGTGCGCTGCGCGAGCAGCTGCCACGGCACGATGTTGGAGTGGTGCTCCATCTCCGTGATGACGATCTCGGTCTCGTGGTCCACGCGGTAGGGCTCGTCGGCCCAGCCCAGCATGTTCGCCACGAGGTTGAGCGACTCGGAGGCGTTCTTGGTGAAGATCACCTCGTCGCGGCTCGGCGCGTTGATGAACGCGGCGACCTTGTCGCGCGCGCCCTCGTACAGCGCCGTGGCCTCCTCGGCGAGCACATGCACACCGCGGTGGACGTTGGCGTTGTAGCGCTCGTAGTACTCACTCAGGGCGTCCAGTACCTGGCGCGGCTTCTGCGAGGTCGCCGCGTTGTCCAGGTAGACGAGCTTCCGGTCGTCGTGGACCAGACGGTCCAGGATGGGGAAGTCCTTACGGATCGCCTCGGTGTCGAGGAGGCCCGGCAGCTGTGTCACGCGGATACTCCACCCTTCGTGTAAGCCTCGTAGCCCTCGTTCTCCAGCTTGTCGGCGAGCTCGGCGCCGCCGGACTCGACGATCCGGCCGCCGGAGAAGACGTGCACGTAGTCGGGCTTGATGTAGCGCAGGATGCGCGTGTAGTGCGTGATCAGCAGGGTGCCGACCTCGCCGGTCTCACGGACGCGGTTGACGCCCTCGGAGACGACCCGCAGCGCGTCGACGTCCAGACCGGAGTCCGTCTCGTCGAGGATCGCGACCTTCGGCTTGAGCAGCTCGAGCTGGAGGATCTCGTGGCGCTTCTTCTCACCGCCGGAGAAGCCCTCGTTCACGTTGCGCTCGGCGAAGGCCGGGTCCATGTTGAGCCGCTGCATGGTCTCCTTGACCTCCTTCACCCACGTCCGCAGCTTGGGGGCCTCGCCACGGATGGCGGTGGCGGACGTGCGCAGGAAGTTGGAGACCGAGACGCCGGGGACCTCGACGGGGTACTGCATCGCCAGGAACAGTCCCGCGCGGGCGCGCTCGTCGACGGACATCTCCAGGACGTCCTCGCCGTCGAGGGTGACGGTTCCGCCGGTGATCGTGTACTTGGGGTGACCCGCGAGCGAGTAGGCGAGCGTCGACTTGCCGGAGCCGTTGGGGCCCATGATGGCGTGCGTCTCGCCCTGCTTCACGGTGAGGTCGACACCCTTGAGGATTTCCTTCGTGCCGTTCTCGACCTCGACGGTGACGTGCAGGTCTCGGATTTCAAGCGTTGCCATGGGTGCCTCAGGACTCCTGGGAAAGGGAGACGAGCACATCGTCCCCTTCGATCTTTACGGGATATACGGGGACGGGGCGCGTCGCGGGCAGGCCGGACGGTTTGCCGGTGCGGAGGTCGAAGCTGGAGCCGTGCAGCCAGCACTCGATCTGACAGTCCTCCACCTCGCCCTCGGAGAGCGAGACGTTCGCGTGCGAGCAGATGTCGTGGATCGCGAACACCTCCCCCTCGGTACGCACGACCGAGACCGGCGTGCCGTCGAGTTCCACCCGCTTCGGGGTGTCCTCCTCCAGCTCGCTCAGCCCGCAGGCGCGTACGAACGTCGACGGGGCAGTCATCAGACCGACGCCTCCAGCTCCTCGTCGATCTTCACGAGAAGGCGCTCTTCGATGTCGTCGACACCGATCTTCTGGACGAGCTCGGCGAAGAAGCCACGGACCACCAGGCGACGGGCCTCGCCGGCGGGGATGCCGCGGGCCATCAGGTAGAAGAGCTGCTCGTCGTCGAAGCGGCCGGTCGCCGAGGCGTGGCCGGCGCCGACGATCTCGCCGGTCTCGATCTCCAGGTTCGGCACCGAGTCGACCCGGGCGCCGTCCGTGAGGACGAGGTTCCGGTTCATCTCGTACGTGTCGGTGCCCTCGGCCGTGGCCTCGATGAGCACGTCGCCGATCCACACCGCGTGGGCGCCCTCGCCCTGGAGCGCGCCCTTGTAGGCGACGTTCGACTTGCAGTGCGGGGTGTTGTGGTCGACGAGGAGGCGGTGCTCCTGGTGCTGGCCCGCGTCGGTGAAGTACAGGCCGAACAGCTCGGCCTCACCGCCGGGGCCGGCGTAGGCCACGCGCGGGTGCAGGCGGACGAGGTCACCGCCGAAGGTGACCACGAACGACTTGAAGGTGGCGTCCCGGCCGATCAGCGCGTTGTGCTGGGCCACGTGCACGGCTTTGTCGTCCCAGTCCTGGACGGAGACGACGGTCAGCTTGGCACCGTCGCCCAGGATGTAGTCGACGTTGGCGGCGAGCACGGCGTCACCGGTGTGGTCGATGACGACGACGGCCTCGGCGAAGGCACCCAGCTCGACGACCTGGTGGGCGTAGGCGGTCCCGCCCTCGCCGTGCACGGCGATGCGGATCGGCTCGGTGAGGACCGTCTCCTTGGGGACGGTGATCACACCGGCCTTCTCGAACGCCGAGTACGCCTGGGCGGCGACGCGGTCCACCGGGGTGCCCGCCTTGCCGAGGCGGGCGTCGTCACGGCCGACGAGCTCGACGACGACGCCCTCGGGGGCGTCGACGGCGACCTTCAGGCCGTCGCCGGTGGCGACCGCGGTGCCATCGTGCAGCCCGCGCAGCCGCTCCAGCGGCGTGAACCGCCATTCCTCCTCGCGGCCGTGCGGGACCGGGAAGTCCTGCACGTCGAAGGACGGGGGCGCGCTCATGCGCGTGGCGACGGTCGACTCGGCGGCCACCGCGATCTGGCCCGCGGTGGTGGAGCCCACGGGGATGTTCTGAGCCTCAGCCATGGCTGTCGGTCTGCTCTCTTCCTACGTCAGAAATTCGCTAGCTGGTCCGGAGGGCGGGCGTCAGCCGACCGCGCCTTCCATCTGCAGCTCGATCAGCCGGTTGAGTTCGAGGGCGTACTCCATGGGGAGTTCCTTCGCGATGGGCTCGACGAAGCCGCGCACGATCATGGCCATCGCCTCGAACTCGGTCAGACCACGGCTCATCAGGTAGAAGAGCTGGTCCTCGGAGACCTTGGAGACGGTCGCCTCGTGGCCCATGGACACGTCGTCCTCGCGGACGTCCACGTAGGGGTACGTGTCGGAGCGGGAGATGGTGTCGACGAGCAGCGCGTCGCACAGCACGTTCGACTTGGAGCCGTGGGCGCCCTCGCCGATCTCGACGAGACCGCGGTAGGACGTACGACCGCCGCCACGCGCCACCGACTTGGAGACGATGTTGGAGGAGGTGTTCGGCGCCATGTGGACCATCTTGGAGCCGGCGTCCTGGTGCTGGCCCTCGCCCGCGAAGGCGATGGAGAGGGTCTCGCCCTTGGCGTGCTCGCCCATCAGGTAGACGGCCGGGTACTTCATCGTGACCTTGGAGCCGATGTTGCCGTCGATCCACTCCATGGTCGCGCCCTCGTACGCCACGGCGCGCTTGGTGACCAGGTTGTAGACGTTGTTCGACCAGTTCTGGATGGTCGTGTAACGGCAACGGGCGTTCTTCTTGACGATGATCTCGACGACCGCGGAGTGCAGCGAGTCCGACTTGTAGATCGGAGCCGTACAGCCCTCGACGTAGTGCACGTAGGCACCCTCGTCGACGATGATCAGGGTCCGCTCGAACTGGCCCATGTTCTCCGTGTTGATGCGGAAGTAGGCCTGGAGCGGGATCTCGACGTGCACGCCCGGCGGCACGTAGATGAAGGAGCCGCCCGACCACACCGCGGTGTTCAGGGAGGCGAACTTGTTGTCACCGACCGGGATGACGGTCCCGAAGTACTCCTTGAAGAGCTCCGGGTGCTCCTTCAGGGCCGTGTCGGTGTCAAGGAAGATGACGCCCTGCTCCTCCAGGTCCTCGCGGATCTGGTGGTAGACGACCTCGGACTCGTACTGGGCCGCGACACCGGCGACGAGGCGCTGCTTCTCCGCCTCGGGGATGCCGAGCTTGTCGTACGTGTTCTTGATGTCCTCGGGCAGGTCCTCCCAGGACTCCGCCTGCTTCTCCGTGGAGCGTACGAAGTACTTGATGTTGTCGAAGTCGATGCCCGACAGGTCCGAGCCCCAGTTCGGCATGGGCTTCTTGCCGAACAGACGCAAGCCCTTGAGACGGAGCTTGGTCATCCACTCCGGTTCGCTCTTCTTCGCGGAGATGTCGCGGACGACGTCCTCGTTGATGCCGCGCTTGGCAGAGGCGCCGGCCGTGTCGGAGTCGGCCCAGCCGTATTCGTACTTGCCCAGGCCCTCGAGCTCGGGGTGGGCAGTCTCCGTGGGGAGAGTCATGCGGGGTTCCTCCCGGCCGTGCTTGCAGATGCGATATCGGTGCTGTGGGAAATCTTGGGGATGAACGTCGTGCAGACGCCGTCGCCGTGCGCGATGGTCGCCAGTCGCTGGACGTGCGTGCCGAGCAGCTGGGAGAAGATCTCCGTCTCCGCCTCGCAGAGCTGCGGGAACTTTTCCGCGACGTGGGCCACCGGGCAGTGGTGCTGGCAGAGCTGCTCGCCGACCGGTGCGCTTCGCGCCGTAGCAGCGTACCCGTCCGCGCTCAAGGCCTTGGCCAGCGCTTCCGTCCGCTCTTCGGGTGCGGCGGCCTCGATGGCCTTGCGGTAGGCCGTGGCCTGTTCGGCGATCCGGGCGCGGGCGAAGGCGACGACCGCCTCGTCCCCGCCGAACCGCTCCTGGATGAAGCGCAGGGCGTCCGCGGCGAGCTTGTCATAGGACTGGTCGAAGGCGTCGCGGCCGCAGTCGGTGAGTGCGAAGACCTTGGCGGGCCGGCCGCGCGTGCGCGCTCCGTACACCCGCTGTTCCCGGGCCTCCACGACATCGTCGGCGACCAGCGCGTCCAGATGCCGGCGTACGGCCGCCTGGGTGAGTCCCAGCCGTCCGGCCAGCTCGGTGGCGGTCGACGGCCCGTGATCCAGGATGGACCGCGCGACCCGGTTGCGCGTCGAGCGCTCACCGGTCGCTAGCTCCTCCTGCGGGGCCCCCTTGGGGGTCTCCCGAGCCTCGCCGACGTATTTCACAACGCCATTGTTGCGTAATTCCTCTGAGGCAGGCAAGCGGGGTCCGCGCCGCTCGACGGTGCCCTGCGTCACTTAGGCTTACCTAATCTGACCTGCGGAAACGATCTTTGATCGATCAAATCGGTGGCGCCGACCAGCACCGTCCGGGACACTCCCGCCCATGCCCACACCCCCTCCCACCGGCCCTCTTGTCACTCGGGACGCCCTCGCGGCCCAGCTGCGCGCCCTGGGTGTCGAACCCGGCGAAACCCTCCTCGTCCACTCCTCCCTCAGTTCACTCGGCTGGGTCTGCGGAGGAGCCGTCGCGGCCGTCCAGGCCCTTCTCGACGCGCTCGGTCCGGACGGCACCCTGGTGGTCCCCGCCCAGTCCAGCGACCTCTCGGACCCGGCGCACTGGGGCCGCCCGCCGGTGCCCGAGGCCTGGTGGGACACGATTCGGGCCACCATGCCCGCCTATGACCCGCTCATCACCCCCACCCGCGGGCTCGGGGTGATCCCGGAGACCGTCCGGACGTGGCCCGGCGCCCTGCGCAGCGCGCACCCCCAGACCTCGTTCGCGGCCCTCGGCCCGCGCGCGGCGGAGGTGACCGACGGGCACGCCCCCGACTGCAGGCTCGGCGAACGCAGCCCGCTGGCCCGCCTTGAGGCGCTCGACGCCCGGGTACTGCTGCTGGGCACCGGATACGACACCTGCACCAGCTTCCACCTGGCCGAGTACCGCATACCGGCGCCGCGTGTGAAGGTGGGCCGCCCAGGGGCGGCGGGCTGGGAGGTGGTCACCGAGGTGTCGATCGACTCGGACCGGTTCGACGAGCTGGGCCACGACTTCGAACGGGACCGCCCCGTCGTACGCGCGAAGGTGGGCGCCGCCGACGTACGGCTGTTCCCCGTGGCGGACGCGGTGGCCTACGCGCAGCGGTGGCTGGCGGTGCACCGGCCGCGCGAGGAGGAGATCTGAGGCCCGGTCCGTCCGGGCCCCAGGTGGAGATCTCGTACCCGCCGGTCAGGGCCTCCGTTCACGAACCTAGACTCTGGACCCATGCGAAGTGAGCCCGTGGTCCAGGTCCAGGCCCTGGTGAAGCGGTACGGCAGGAAGACCGCGGTGGACGGCCTCGACCTGGTGGCCAAGGCGGGCGTCACCGCCGTACTCGGCCCCAACGGGGCGGGCAAGACGACGACGGTCGAGACCTGCGAGGGGTACCGGAAGCCGGACTCGGGCACGGTGCGCGTCCTGGGGCTCGACCCGGTGAGACAGTCGCGACAGCTGCACCCCCGGATCGGCGTGATGCTGCAGTCCGGGGGCGTCTACTCGGGCGCGCGGGCCGACGAGATGCTCCGGCACGTCGCCAAGCTGCACGCCCACCCCCTGGACGTGGACGCGCTCATCGAGCGCCTGGGCCTCGGCAGTTGCGGCCGGACGACCTACCGGCGCCTGTCGGGAGGCCAGCAGCAGCGGCTCGCGCTCGCCATGGCGGTCGTCGGCCGCCCCGAACTGGCGTTCCTGGACGAGCCCACCGCCGGCCTCGACCCGCAGGCCCGCCACGCCACCTGGGACCTCGTGCGGGACCTGCGCGCCGACGGCGTCTCCGTGATCCTCACGACCCACCACATGGACGAGGCCGAGCAGCTCGCCGACGACGTCGCGATCATCGACGCGGGCCGGGTCATCGCCCAGGGCTCCCCGGAGGAGCTGTGCCGCGGCGGCGCCGAGAACACCCTGCGCTTCAGCGGCCGGCCGGGCCTGGACGTCGGGTCCCTGCTCAAGGCGCTCCCGGCGGACTGCACGGCCGCGGAGCTGACGCCGGGCTCGTACCGGATCGGCGGCAAGGTCGACCCCCAACTGCTCGCGACGGTCACCTCCTGGTGCGCGCAGCACGGGGTGATGCCGGAGAAGATCTCGGTCGAACGGCACACCCTCGAAGACGTGTTCTTGGAGCTCACGGGCAAGGAGCTGCGCTCATGACCACCGGCACCACCGGCACCACCGGTACCTACGCGCCGCGGCCGGGTGCCGCTCCGCTCCCCCGCATGATCGGGGCGCAGGCCGCGCTGGAGACGAAGATGCTCCTGCGCAACGGCGAGCAACTCCTGCTGACCGTGGTCATCCCCACGCTGCTGCTGGTGCTGTTCAGCTCGGTCGACATCGTCGACACGGGCGCCGGCGAGGCCGTCGACTTCCTGACCCCCGGCATCCTCGCGCTCGCCGTGATGTCGACGGCGTTCACCGGACAGGCCATCGCCACGGGCTTCGAGCGCCGGTACGGCGTCCTCAAGCGCCTCGCCTCCTCCCCCCTCCCCCGCTGGGGCCTGATGGCCGCGAAGACGCTGGCCGTGCTGGTCACGGAGGTCCTCCAGGTCGTCCTGCTGACGGTGATCGCCTTCGCCCTGGGCTGGTCGCCGCACGGCAACCCCTTCGCCGTACTGCTTCTGCTGGCCCTCGGGACGGCCGCCTTCTCGGGGCTCGGTCTGCTGATGGCGGGCACGCTGAAGGCGGAGGCCACGCTGGGCGCCGCCAACCTGGTCTTCCTGCTGCTGCTGGTGGGCGGCGGGGTGATCGTGCCGCTGGACAAGTTCCCCTCCGGCGCCCAGGACGTGCTCGCACTGCTGCCGATCTCGGCGCTGTCCGACGGGCTGCGGGACGTGCTCCAGCACGGTGCCGGGATGCCGTGGGGCGACCTGGGGATCCTCGCCGTGTGGGCGGTCGTGGGGCTGGCGGCGGCGGGGCGGTTCTTCCGCTGGGAGTAGGTCGCGAGGCACCTCCGGGGACCCTCGTGAAAGCGTGCACAAGCGGCCCCCTACGATGGGACGCGTGCCAAAAGTGACCCGCGCCGACGCCGTAGCGGCCGTCCGCAACCCGCTCGCCTTCATCGCCGCACGCTGGACCCCGACCCCCCGCACGGTCCGGCGGGCGGCGCTCGCCGCACTCGTCATGTCGGTGCTCATCGTGGTCACCGGCGGTGCCGTGCGGCTCACCGGGTCCGGGCTCGGCTGCCCGACCTGGCCCAAGTGCACCGACAACTCGCTGACCACCACCAGCGCGATGGGCTTCCACGGTGCCATCGAGTTCGGCAACCGCATGCTGACGTACGTGCTGTGCGCCGCGGTCGGCTGGGCGATCATCGCGGCGCGCTCCGAGAAGCCGTACCGGCGCGGTCTGACCCGGCTGGGCTGGGCGCAGTTCTGGATCGTGATGAGCAACGCGGTCCTCGGCGGCATCGTGGTCCTGGTCGGCCTCAACCCGTACACGGTCGCGGCGCACTTCGTGGCGACGTCCGCCCTGATCGCGGTCGCCACGGTGATGTGGCAGCGCGCCAGGGAAGGCGACGGGACGCCCCGCCCGCTGGTCGGCAGGTCCGTGCAGCAACTGGTGTGGTTCCTGGTCGCCGCCGCCGTCCTGCTGATCCTGGTCGGCACGGTGGTCACCGGCGCGGGACCGCACGCGGGCGACTCCAGCGAGGTCGAGCGGATGCCGCTCGACTGGGAGACCGTCAGCAAGGTGCACGCGGTACTGGCCTGGATCGTGGTGTCGCTGACTTTCGCCCTGTGGTTCGTCCTCAAGGCGGTCGACGCCCCGAAGGTGCCCCTGGCGCGCACCCGCGACCTCTTCCTGATCCTGCTCGCGCAGGGCGTCATCGGCTACGTCCAGTACTTCACCGACCTTCCCGAGTTCCTGGTCGGCCTGCACATGCTCGGCTCGGCCCTGGTGTGGATCGCGGTGCTGCGTGTGCTGCTGTCCCTGCGGGAACGGGCGCAGGCAGTGGCCGATGTGCCGGGCCCTTCGAGCGAGGCGACGCTGACCCGGGCGTGAGCGAGCGGAACGTGAGCGTACGGCCGTAGCCCACGCTCACCGGCTCACTCCAGCCCGTACACCCGCCTGGCGTTCCCCGCCGCGATCAGTCCCGCCACCCGCTGGGCGTCCGCCAGCGACCACGCGCCCTCGGCCACCCAGGTGCCCAGCACCCGGCTCAGCGCCTCCCGGAACAGCCGCGCCCCCACGACGTGCAGCTCGGGCAGGCCCTGTGCCCCGCTGGAGAAGAGGATCTTCCCGAAGGGGGCCAGCTCCAGGATCTCCGCGAGGACGGTGGCGGCGCGGGCCCCGGTCCGTACCAGCGCGGCGCCCGAGTCGGCGTACACGTGCGGGAAGACCCCGGCGAGGTGGGCCGCGTGCCGGTGGTACGGGTAGCCGTGCAGCAGCACGAGGTCCGTGCCCAGGCCCGCCGTGGCCCGGACGAAGTCCGTGAGCAGCACCGGATCCGTACGGTCGATGCGCAGCCCCGGTTCGCCCAGTCCGGCGTGCAGTTGGAGCGGCAGGCCGGAGGCGACCGCGATCCACAACAGGTGCCGCAGCAGCACCGGGTCGCTCAGCTCGCCGCCGACCCGGCGTCCGGCGAGCCAGCGGCCTGCGGCGCCGCGCACCTCGCCCGGTCCCGGGGGCTCGGGCGCGAGCGCGAGTCCGTGCCGGACGCCCGCCACGGAGGTGAAGGCCACGGCACCCGAGGCGGCGCCGTGCACCGACTCGGCGAGGTTGGCGAGGAAGGACTCGACGGTGCCCGAGGTGTCGGCGACCTGCTCGGCGAGGAGTTCGAGCCGCACGATCTCGCGGGCCTGAGCCTCCGCGGTGGAGGCCATCTCCACGGGCCCGGTCAGGTCGCCGGGCAGCCCGGTGTCGACCAGATACGTCGTGATCCCGCTGCCGCGCAGCAGCCTGCGGCCCGATTCCAGTACGCCGAGTTCACGGCGCCGGGCGAGATACCGGGCGGGCGGGCAGTGCGGCTCCAGACCGAGCAGCGGGGGGCACCAGCGGCGTAAGGCGAACCCGGTCTGCGTGTCGAAGAGGGTCGTGCCCGGCGCGGGCGGACCCTCGGTCCGGGCCAGCTGGGCCTCGAAGGTGCCGAGGCCCAGCTCCGTTCTCAGGACGCCGTGACAGTACTGGTCCACGAGGGACGGCGTTTCGATCATCCCGACTCCCCATCTCGGACTCTGGCTTTCTCAGGTCCTAACGGGTGAACCGGGCATCAGGTGTTGGGCGTACACACCCCGTGCGAATCGCCGAAAGATCAGTCGTTGGACGGGCCGCCCACCTGGATTCCCGCCATGCGGCTCCACTCGTACGGGCCCGTCTTCACCTTGGCCGCGAACTCACCGTCGAAGTCCTCGTGGACGGTGATCCCGGCCTTGTCCACCGCCTGCTCGGCGAGGGCGTACGAGGGGGCGACCACGTCGCCCCAGGCGCCGTCCTCGCCGACGAGCACGATCCGGGCGCCGCGCTCCCCGAGGTAGGCGATCTGGCCCTCGGCGCCGCCGTGCGCCTTGGAGAAGCCGCTGATCTGCTTGGCGAGCCGGGTCACTTTGCGCTCGGCCTTCGGGTCCACCTGCTGCGTGTCTGCCATGGCCAGGATGCTACCGACGGGTAGATCAAACGGCGACGGGCGGGGGGGGGGGGGGGGGGGGCCCCCCCCCCCCCCCCCCCCCCCCC
>NZ_JBXEJE010000004.1:194853-269647 GCF_056820935.1 Streptomyces sp. Q2
CCACGGGGAATCAGCGCAGGAAGGGGTCCACGGCGACCGCCACGAACAGGATGGAGACGTAGGTGATCGACCAATGGAACAGCCGCATCTCCTTGAGCTTGCCGCCGGTCACCTCGGCCTTGGCCCGGTTCTGCAGCCCGTGCGCCTCCCACAGCCAGAAGCCGCCCGCCAGCAGCGCGACCGCCGTGTAGAACCAGCCGGTGTAGCCGAGCGGCTGCAGCAGCAGCGACACCGCGACCATCACCCAGCTGTAGAGCACGATCTGCCTGGCGACCACCTTGTTGGAGGCCACGACCGGCAGCATCGGCACGCCAACGCGCGCGTAGTCCTCCCTGACCTTCATGGACAGCGGCCAGTAGTGCGGCGGCGTCCAGAAGAACATGACCAGGAAGAGGATGATCGGCGCCCACGACATCGAGTTGGTGACGGACGACCAGCCGATGAGCACGGGCAGGCAGCCGGCGATGCCGCCCCACACGATGTTCTGCGAGGTACGGCGCTTGAGGATCATCGTGTAGACGACGACATAGAAGAGGAGCGCTCCGAGCGACAGCCAGGCCGAGAGCCAGTTGACGGCGAGACCGAACAGCAGCGTGGAGACGACGGCGAGGGTGATGCCGAAGGCGAGGCACTCGCGTGGGCTGACCATGCCGGTGACCAGCGGGCGCTGCGAGGTGCGGTCCATCAACGCGTCGATGTCGCGGTCGATGTACATGTTCAGCGCGTTGGCGCCGCCCGCGGAGAGGTAGCCGCCGAGGCAGGTCAGCAGCACGAGCGTCAGGTCGGGTACACCCTGCTGCGCCAGGAACATCACCGGCACGGTGGTGATGAGCAGCAGCTCGATGATCCGAGGCTTGGTCAGAGCTACGAACGCCTTGACACGGGCCCCGAACGGCCGGTGGCTCGGGCTCTGGCTCGCACCGAGCACCCCCGCTGGACGGGATTCGACGGCCGTCACGCACACCCCTACAGAGACATCCCAGCAAGCCTCACCCGTGTGAAGTCCCGGTAAAGGCTCGCGCGTACCACGCCACTGTAGACGTTGCCCAGACCCGGACATTCGCGGGGGTCCGGTCGTGTTGGCAGGCGCCTGCGGAAGAGCCGCGCGGCACTCGATTGAGCACTCGTACGAGCGGTTCCGTATTCACATGCCGAACGCGGAACGGCCCAGTCGGCAGGCGGATCCCGCAGAGTCCCGACACTCTGGAATGACTCGAAAAAACGCACGTTCTTACAGGGGTAGGCTCGACAACGGCCGGAGCGTTCAGCACACCGGCATTCGACATGCGTGACATGTGGAGAGGAGCCCTGACCCAGGGTGAGCACCAAGCCGACCACCACAGACCTCGAGTGGACCGAGTTGGACCAGCGGGCCGTCGACACCGCCCGTGTCCTGGCCGCCGATGCCGTACAGAAGGTCGGTAACGGCCATCCCGGTACGGCGATGAGCCTGGCGCCCGCCGCGTACACCCTCTTCCAGAAGGTGATGCGGCATGATCCGGCGGACCCCGACTGGGTGGGCCGGGACCGCTTCGTGCTGTCCGCGGGCCACTCGTCCCTGACCCTCTACACCCAGCTGTACCTGGCCGGTTTCGGTCTGGAGCTGGATGACCTGAAGGCGTTCCGGACGTGGGGTTCCAAGACCCCCGGCCATCCCGAGTACGGGCACACCACCGGTGTGGAGACCACCACCGGCCCGCTGGGCCAGGGTGTGGCCAACGCGGTGGGCATGGCGATGGCCGCCCGTTACGAGCGCGGTCTGTTCGACCCGGACGCGCCCGCCGGTGAGTCCCCCTTCGACCACCACATCTTCGCGATCGCCGGTGACGGCTGTCTGCAGGAGGGCATCTCCGCGGAGGCGTCCTCGCTGGCCGGCCACCAAAAGCTCGGCAACCTGGTCCTTTTGTGGGACGACAACCACATCTCCATCGAGGGCGACACCGAGACGGCCGTCTCCGAGGACACCGTCAAGCGGTACGAGGCCTACGGCTGGCATGTGCAGCGGGTGGCCCCCAAGCCGGACGGCGACCTGGACCCGCAGGCCCTCTACGACGCCATCGAGGCCGCCAAGCAGGTCACCGACAAGCCGTCGTTCATCGCGATGCGCTCGATCATCGCCTGGCCGGCGCCGAACGCGCAGAACACCGAGGCCGCGCACGGCTCGGCGCTGGGTGACGACGAGGTCGCCGCCACCAAGCGGGTCCTGGGCTTCGACCCCGAGCGGTCCTTCGAGGTCGCCGACGAGGTCCTCGCGCACACCCGCGCACTGGGTGAGCGGGGCCGTCAGGCCAAGGCCGAGTGGGAGAAGTCCTTCCAGGAGTGGCGGGGCAACAACACCGAGCGGGCCGCCGAGTACGACCGGATCGCCCAGGGTGAACTGCCCACCGGCTGGGAGGAGAAGATCCCGGTCTTCGAGGCGGGCAAGGGTGTCGCCACCCGCGCCGCCTCCGGCAAGGTCCTCCAGGCGCTGGGCGCGGTCATCCCCGAGCTGTGGGGCGGCTCGGCCGACCTGGCCGGCTCGAACAACACCACCATCGACAAGACGTCGTCGTTCCTGCCCGCGGACAACCCGCTGCCGGAGGCCAAGCCGTACGGCCGCACGATCCACTTCGGCATCCGCGAGCACTCCATGGCCGCGGAGATGAACGGCATCGCCCTGCACGGCAACACCCGCATCTACGGCGGCACCTTCCTCGTCTTCTCCGACTACATGCGCAACGCGGTACGCCTGTCCGCGCTGATGCACCTGCCGGTCACGTACGTGTGGACGCACGACTCCATCGGCCTGGGCGAGGACGGCCCCACCCACCAGCCCGTCGAACACCTCGCCTCGCTGCGTGCCATCCCGGGCCTGAACGTGGTCCGCCCGGCCGACGCGAACGAGACGGCGATCGCCTGGCGCGAGATCCTGCGCCGCTACACCAAGGTGTTCGGCAAGGGCGCCCCGCACGGCCTGGCGCTGACCCGTCAGGGTGTGCCGACGTACGAGCCCAACGAGGACGCGGCCAAGGGCGGTTACGTCCTGTTCGAGGCCTCCACGGGGACGCCCGAGGTGATCCTGATCGCGACCGGTTCCGAGGTGCACGTGGCCGTCGAGGCGCGCGAGCAGCTCGAAGCCGACGGTGTGCCGACGCGGGTCGTGTCCATGCCGTCCGTGGAGTGGTTCGAGGAGCAGGACCAGGGGTACCGGGACAGCGTCCTGCCGCAGGCGGTCAAGGCGCGGGTCGCGGTCGAGGCCGGCATCGGTCTCACCTGGCACAAGTACGTGGGCGACGCCGGTCGCATCGTTTCCCTGGAGCACTTCGGTGCTTCGGCCGACGGCAAGGTGCTCTTCCGCGAGTTCGGCTTCACTGCCGAGAATGTGGCTGCCAAGGCCAGGGAATCCCTCACCGCCGCCCAGCGCTGACGCTCATATACGACACGTAGGAGATGCAATTTCCATGACAGACGCACTCAAGCGCCTCTCCGAGGAAGGCGTGGCGATCTGGCTGGACGACCTGTCGCGCAAGCGGATCACGTCCGGCAACCTCGCCGAGCTGATCGACCAGCAGCACGTCGTGGGCGTCACCACCAACCCGTCGATCTTCCAGAAGGCGATCTCCCAGGGAGACGGCTACGACCAGCAGCTGTCGGACCTGGCAGCCCGCAAGGTCACGGTCGAAGAGGCCATCCGCATGATCACGACGGCGGACGTCCGTGACGCCGCCGACATCCTGCGCCCGGTCTTCGACGCCACCGGCGGGCAGGACGGCCGGGTCTCGATCGAGGTCGACCCGCGCCTGGCCCACAACACGCACGCGACCGTCGCCGAGGCCAAGCAGCTCGCCTGGCTGGTCGACCGGCCCAACACGCTCATCAAGATCCCGGCCACCCGGGCGGGCATCCCCGCGATCACCGAGGTCATCGGCCTCGGCATCAGCGTCAACGTCACGCTGATCTTCTCGCTGGAGCGCTACCGCGAGGTCATGGACGCCTTCGTCGCCGGTCTGGAGAAGGCCAAGGCGGCGGGTCTGGACCTGTCGAAGATCCACTCCGTGGCGTCCTTCTTCGTGTCCCGCGTGGACACCGAGATCGACAAGCGGATCGACGCGCTCGGCACCCCCGAGGCCAAGGCCGCCCGCGGCAAGGCGGGCCTCGCCAACGCGCGTCTGGCCTACCAGGCGTACGAGGAGGTCTTCTCCTCCGACCGCTGGAGCCCGCTGGAGAACGCCGGCGCGAACAAGCAGCGCCCCCTGTGGGCGTCGACCGGTGTGAAGGACAAGGCGTACAAGGACACGCTGTACGTCGACGAGCTGGTGGCGCCGAACACGGTGAACACCATGCCGGAGGCGACCCTGTTCGCCACCGAGGACCACGGTGAGATCCGCGGCAACGCCGTCGCCGGCACCTACGAGCAGGCCCGCGCCGAACTGGACGCGGTCGAGAAGCTCGGGATCGGCTACGACGAGGTGGTCCAGCTGCTGGAGGACGAGGGCGTCGAGAAGTTCGAGGCGTCCTGGAACGACCTGCTCAAGTCGACCGAGGCGGAACTTCAGCGCCTCGCCCCTTCGGAGGGCTGAACTCTTGTCGAGCAGCAACCCGCTGCGTGACCCCGCCGACCGACGGCTCCCGCGTATCGCGGGGCCGTCGGGCCTGGTCATCTTCGGCGTCACGGGCGATTTGTCACGAAAGAAGCTCATGCCCGCCGTGTACGACCTTGCGAACCGGGGTCTGTTGCCACCGGGTTTCTCGCTGGTCGGATTCGCCCGGCGTGAGTGGCAGCACGAGGACTTCGCGCAGGAGGTCCACGACGCCGTCAAGGAGCACGCCCGTACGCCGTTCCGCGAGGAGGTCTGGCAGCAGCTCATCCAGGGGATGCGCTTCGTGCAGGGCACCTTCGACGACGACGACGCGTTCGAGCGGCTGCGCGGCACGATCGAGGAGCTGGACAAGGCGCAGGGCACGGGCGGCAACTTCGCCTTCTACCTCTCCGTGCCGCCGTCCGCCTTCCCGGTGGTCATCCAGCAGCTGAAGAAGCACGGGCTGGCCGACCAGTCGAGCGGTTCCTGGCGGCGCGCGGTGATCGAGAAGCCGTTCGGCCACGACCTGAAGTCGGCCGAGGAGCTCAACGCGACGGTCGAGGAGGTCTTCGCCCCGGACCAGGTCTTCCGCATCGACCACTACCTGGGCAAGGAGACCGTCCAGAACATCCTGGCGCTCCGCTTCGCCAACACGATGTTCGAGCCGATCTGGAACCGGTCCTTCGTGGACCACGTGCAGATCACCATGGCCGAGGACATCGGCATCGGCGGCCGGGCCGGCTACTACGACGGCATCGGCGCCGCCCGTGACGTCATCCAGAACCACCTCCTCCAGCTCATGGCCCTCACGGCCATGGAGGAGCCCGCCTCGTTCGACGCGGACGCGCTGGCCGCGGAGAAGACCAAGGTGCTCGGCGCGGTGAGACTGCCGAAGGACCTGGGCCGTGACACCGTCCGCGGACAGTACGCGGCCGGCTGGCAGGGCGGCGAGAAGGTCATCGGCTACCTCCAGGAAGACGGCATCGACGCCAAGTCGAAGACCGACACGTACGCGGCCATCAAGCTGGAGGTGGACAACCGCCGCTGGGCGGGCGTCCCCTTCTACCTGCGCACCGGCAAGCGCCTCGGCCGCCGGGTCACCGAGATCGCGGTCGTCTTCCAGCGGGCCCCGCACTCCCCCTTCGACCACACGGCGACGGAGGAGCTCGGCAAGAACGCGATCGTCATCCGCGTCCAGCCCGACGAGGGCGTCACGGTCCGCTTCGGCTCCAAGGTGCCGGGCACCTCGATGGAGATCCGGGACGTGTCGATGGACTTCGCGTACGGCGAGTCCTTCACGGAGTCCAGCCCCGAGGCGTACGAGCGGCTCATCCTCGACGTCCTGCTCGGCGACTCGAACCTCTTCCCGCGCACCGAGGAGGTCGAGCTGTCCTGGAAGATCCTCGACCCGATCGAGGTGTACTGGGACCAGCACGGCAAGCCCGCCCAGTACCAGGCCGGCACCTGGGGTCCCGGCGAGGCGGACGACATGCTCGAGCGAGACGGACGGAGCTGGCGCCGGCCATGAAGATAGACCTCACGGACACCACGGCCAGCAAGATCAACAAGGCGCTGGTGCAGGGCCGCAGGGCCATCGGCACACCCGCCGTCGGCATGGTGCTCACGCTGGTCGTCGTCACGGACGAGGAGAACGCGTACGACGCCCTGAAGGCCGCCAACGACGCCTCGCACGAGCACCCCTCGCGCACGCTCGTGGTCATCCGGCGCGTCTCGCGCTCTCCCCGCGACCGTACGCAGTCCCGACTCGACGCCGAGGTCCGGGTGGGAGTGGAGGCGGGCACCGGCGAGACGGTCGTGCTGCGGCTGTACGGCGAGGTCGCGAACCACGCCCAGTCGGTCGTCCTGCCGCTGCTGCTGCCGGACGCCCCGGTGGTGGTCTGGTGGCCGGTGAACGCGCCCCTGGACCCGGCGGGCGACGCGCTGGGCGCCCTCGCCCAGCGCCGGGTCACCGACACCTACGCCTCCGAGCAGCCGGTACGGGAACTCGGCGCCCGCGCCGACACCTACAAGCCCGGCGACACCGACCTCTCGTGGACCCGCATCACGCCCTGGCGCTCGATGCTGGCCGCGGCCCTCGACCAGGTCACCTGCGAGGTCGAGACCGTCGAGGTGGAGGGCGAGGAGTTCAACCCGAGCTGTGAGCTGCTGGCGATGTGGCTCGCGGACCGGCTGGACGTGCCGGTGAAGCGGTCCCTGTCGTCGGGCCCCGGTCTCACCGCGGTCCGCATGAACACCGACTGCGGCCCGATCGTCCTGGACCGCGCCGACGGCTCCCTCGCCACCCTGTCCATCGAGGGCCAGCCGGACCGTGCGGTCGCGCTCAAGCGGCGCGAGACGGCCGAGCTGATCGGGGAGGAGCTGCGGCGGCTGGACCCGGACGACACGTACGCGTCGGCGCTGCGCTTCGGCGTGGACCGGCTGCACGTAGCCAACGGCCAGGGCGTCAAGGGGTCCGGCACGGAGCCTGTCCCGGAGAAGACCGACGCTGCCGAGGGACCGGTGGCCAAAGGAGAAGCGACCGCGGTCCCTACTCCCCTCGAAGCGGCTGCGAAAGCACCCGCGAAGGAAGCGGCGGCGCCGGCCCCGGTGAAGAAGGCGGCCGCGAAGTGATCACACCGCAGCTGGTCGTGCACCACGACAAGGAGCTGATGGCCCAGGCCGCCGCGGCCCGCCTGATCACGAAGATCGTGGACGCGCAGGCCTCCCGGGGTTCGGCGTCCGTGGTCCTGACGGGCGGCCGCAACGGCAACGGCCTGCTGGCCGCGCTCGCCGCCGCGCCCGCCCGGGACGCCATCGACTGGGGCCGCCTGGACCTGTGGTGGGGCGACGAGCGGTTCCTGCCCGAGGGCGACCCGGAGCGCAACGTCACGCAGGCCCGCGAGGCCCTGCTGGACTCCGTGCCCCTGGACCCGAAGCGCGTGCACGCCATGCCCGCGTCGGACGGGCCGTACGGCTCCGACGCGGACGCGGCCGCCGCCGCCTACGCGGAGGAGCTGGCCCGGGCGGCCGGCCCCGAGAACCACGGTGCCGCCCCGACCTTCGACGTCCTGATGCTGGGCGTCGGCCCGGACACCCATGTGGCGTCGCTGTTCCCGGAGCTGCCCGCCGTACGGGAGACCGAGCGCACGGTCGTCGGCGTCCACGGGGCCCCGAAGCCCCCGCCGACCCGCGTCACCCTCACCCTCCCCGCGATCCGCGCCGCCCGCGAGGTCTGGCTCCTCGCGGCCGGCGAGGACAAGGCGCAGGCCGCGGTGATCGCCCTGTCGGGTGCGGGCGAGATCCAGGCTCCGGCGGCGGGCGCGTACGGCAGGCAGCGCACCCTGTGGCTGCTGGACTCGGCGGCGGCCTCGCAGCTGCCGAGGTCGCTGTACCCGCCGGCGTCGGCCTGACCTCTGCCGTGGGGGGGGGCCCCCNATCGCCCTGTCGGGTGCGGGCGAGATCCAGGCTCCGGCGGCGGGCGCGTACGGCAGGCAGCGCACCCTGTGGCTGCTGGACTCGGCGGCGGCCTCGCAGCTGCCGAGGTCGCTGTACCCGCCGGCGTCGGCCTGACCTCTGCCGTGCGGAAAGCCCCAGGCGACCGGCCTGGGGCTTTCCGCTGTCCGGAACACCCTCTCGGGAGCGGGCTCACTGCCTGTCGCGCAGCTCCCGGTACGTCGCCACCAGGGCCTTCGTGGACGCGTCCAGGCCCGGCACGTCGGCGCCCTCGGTGAGCGCCGGTTCGACGCGCTTGGCGAGGACCTTGCCGAGCTCGACGCCCCACTGGTCGAAGGAGTCGATGTTCCAAACGGCCCCCTGGACGAACACCTTGTGTTCGTAGAGCGCGATGAGCTGGCCGAGGACCGACGGGGTCAGTTCGCGGGCGAGGATCGTCGTGGTGGGGTGGTTGCCCTGGAAGGTCTTGTGCGGGACCAGTTCCTCGGGCACGCCCTCCGCGCGCACCTCGTCGGGCGTCTTGCCGAACGCCAACGCCTGCGTCTGCGCGAAGAAGTTGGCCATCAGCAGGTCGTGCTGCGCCTCCAGCCCGGACCGGAGGTCGGCGACCGGCTCGGCGAAGCCGATGAAGTCCGCCGGGATCAGCTTCGTGCCCTGGTGGATCAACTGGTAGTACGCGTGCTGCCCGTTGGTGCCCGGCGTGCCCCACACGACCGGCCCGGTCTGCCACTCGACCGGGTTGCCGTCGCGGTCCACCGACTTGCCGTTGGACTCCATGTCCAACTGCTGGAGGTAGGCGGTGAACTTGGACAGGTAGTGGCTGTAGGGCAGCACCGCGTGCGACTGGGCGTCGTGGAAGTTGCCGTACCAGATGCCCAACAGGCCCAGCAGCAAGGGCACGTTGGACTCGGCGGGCGCGGTGCGGAAGTGCTCGTCGACGAGGTGGAAGCCGTCCAGCATCTCCCGGAAGCGGTCCGGCCCGACGGCGATCATCAGGGAGAGGCCGATCGCCGAGTCGAAGGAGTACCGGCCGCCCACCCAGTCCCAGAACTCGAACATGTTCGCCGTGTCGATGCCGAACTCCGACACCTTCTCGCCGTTCGTCGACAGCGCCACGAAGTGCCGGGCGACGGCCTCCTGGTCTGCCTTGAGCTCGGTGAGCAGCCAGTTGCGCGCGGAGGTCGCGTTCGTGATCGTCTCGATCGTGGTGAACGTCTTCGAGGCGATGACGAACAGCGTCTCGGCCGCGTCCAGGTCGCGGACGGCCTCGTGCAGGTCGGCCCCGTCCACGTTCGACACGAAGCGGACCGTGAGGTCGCGGTCGGTGTACGCGCGCAGCGCCTCATAGGCCATCGCGGGACCCAGGTCGGAGCCGCCGATGCCGACGTTGACCACGTTCCTGATGCGCTTGCCGGTGTGGCCGGTCCAGGCGCCGGAGCGGACGCGCTCGGCGAAGTCGGCCATCTTGTCGAGGACGACGTGCACGCCCGGCACGACGTTCTCCCCGTCGACCTCGGTCACCGCGTCGCGCGGCGCCCGCAGCGCGGTGTGCAGGACCGCCCGGTTCTCGGTGGTGTTGATCTTCTCGCCGCGGAACATGGCGTCCCTGAGGCCGAAGACATCGGCCGCGGCGGCCAGTTGGCGGAGCAGTCGCAGCGTCTCGTCGGTGACGAGGTGCTTGGAGTAGTCGACGTACAGGTCACCGACCTGCACCGTGTACCCGCTGCCGCGCCCGGGGTCGGCGGCGAACAGCTCGCGCAACTGCACCTCGCCGAGCTCCTCGCGGTGCTCGGCCAGAGCGGTCCACTCGGGCGTCTGGTTGAGTCTGGTACGGCCGTCAGCGTTCATGTCGGACTTCAGCCCTCTTTCCTACCTGTCCCTGCCGGTCCCAACCTAGTTGATCAGCGCGTGACGGGACCTGTCCTGACGTCGTCGTCCGGCGCGACAACTGGTACGTCCCGCATGCCCACGGGTATCAACGAGGTCACCGCGAGGGCGAAGAGGACGGCACCCAGCAGGGCGGGCGCGTTCAGCCCGAAGGCCCCCGCCACGGCACCGCCGAGCAGGGCGCCGAGCGGCGCTCCGGACGTCGAGGCCGTGCGGAAGGCGGCGGCGATGCGGCCCACCATGGCCTCGGGACTGCGCTGCTGCATCAGGGTGACCTGGTTGACGTTCCACACCATGTTCATGGCGCCGAGCAGCAGCATGCCCACCATGAGCGCGGCCAGGTGGCGGACGGTGCCCATCAGGAGCAAGGACGCCGTCTGGACGCATCCGGCCAGGAGCAGGGCGCGCGCCCTTCCTGTCCGGCGCGCCACCCGCTGCGCGACGAAGCCGCCAGCGACGCTGCCGACCGAGAAGGCCGTCAGCACAGCCGCGTACTCCGCTTCGCCCCCGTGCAGCCAACGCGTCACGTGCAGGACCAGCGTGGCGATCAGCGAGCCCACACCGATGTTGCAGAGCAGCGTGGCCACGCAGGTCGCCCGCAGCACGCGATCGCGCCACAGCGCGCGCAGACCTTGGCGTATTTCCGCCCGGAGGGTGCTTCCGGCCGGGCGCGGCTCCCGGTCCGGCGGCGTCACCCGCAGCGATGCCACGAGGACGGCGGCGAGCAGGTAGGTGCTCGCGTCGGCCGCGAAAGGCATGGCCGCCCCGACCGTCAGCAGCAGCGGCACCAACGGGGCCGCCAGCAGGCCGCCCGCGAGCTGCTGCCCGGTCATCAGCCGGGCGTTGGCGCTGCCGAGGACCGCGCGGTCCACCAGGGAGGGCAGCAGCGCCGTGGAGGCGTTGTCGAACAGTGTCTGGAGCGTGGTCAGGGAGAAGGCGAGTACGAGCAGCAGGGGGATCGAGGCGTGCCCGAGGCCGACGGCGAGCGCGAAGCAGGCGACGAGCAGCCCTCGTACGGTGTCGACCGCCCACATCGCCCGCCGCTGGTCCACCCGGTCGGCGACGGCCCCGCCGAGCAGCCCGAACAGCAGCCAGGGCACATAGCCGCAGGCGGTGACGGACGCGATGACGAGGGGATCGCGGGTGAGCTGCACGGCGAGCAGGGGCAGCGCCGCGTTGCGCAGCGCGTCGCCGAACCGCGACACCACAGCCGCGCTCCACAGCCGCCCGAATCCCCCGCGCCATGCGGGCGCACCCACGCCCGTCACGCCGACCGTCGCCACAGCCTCCCCCTCACGATTCGCCTGTGCACAAACCGTAGAGGGCACCACTGACAACCGGCCTCGGCGCGACAGCCTGCCCGCGGGGCGCCGTACAAGTCCGGCCGGGCATCCACGGATGCCCGGCCGGCTCTCAATTCCTAGATTTCGCCCCGCAGTTTGGCGAGTGCCTCGGCGAGGATCGCCTCGCCGTCCGCGTCGCTGCGCCGCTCCCTTACATAGGCGAGGTGCGTCTTGTAGGGCTCGGTGCGCGGCGGGGCCGGCGGGTTGTCCCTATCCTGACCTGCTGGAAAGCCGCAGCGCGGGCAGTCCCAGGTTTCGGGGACCTGCGCGTCGCTGGCGAAGCTGGGCACCGTTTCGTGCCCGTTGGAGCACCAGAAGGAGATGCGCAGCCGGGGCGCGGACTCGCCCCGCTCGGCCTCGCCCATCGGCCCCGCCCCGACCCGGCTTCCTCGGATCGCGTTGCCACTTGCCACGGTCGTAACTCCCTGCGTGATGGTGCCGCAAAGCGAGTCGGCGTTTCGCTTCACTGCGAGCGCCTCAGTCTACGTAAGGCCCAACGCGCGTCCAGTGATTGGAGTTACAGCTCCCACACAAGACGCAAGCCCCATGATAGGCCGCGCTCAGGTGCGCGTACCGAACATGGGGCCTTACGTGCGGAATGGACGTGCTGCGTGTGCGCCGCTGATCAGTTGTTGGCCTTCATCAGCAGGCCCAGCACGACAATGCACGCGAACCACAGCAGACCGACCACGACGGTGATGCGGTCGAGGTTGCGCTCGGCGACCGAGGAACCACCGACGGACGACTGCATGCCGCCACCGAACATGTCGGAGAGGCCGCCGCCCTTGCCCTTGTGCATCAGCACCAGCAGCATCATCAGCAGGCTGAAGACGATCAGGGCGATCGAGAACCCCATAACCACGGCTGGACCAACTTCCTCGGATTCTGATGGACGACGGGGTCCAGCAACGAGCGCTGGACCCCGCAAGGGTACGACGGAACGCCGCTACCGCATACTCACTGGTCGCGGAAGCGCGCGATCTTGACGAACTCGTCCGCGTCCAGCGAGGCGCCGCCGACCAGGGCGCCGTCGATGTCGGCCTGGGCCATGATCTCGGCGACGTTGCCGGACTTCACGGAGCCGCCGTACTGGATGCGGACCTTGTCGGCCAGCTCCTGCGTGTAGAGCTCGGCGATCTTGCCGCGGATGGCCGCGCAGACCTCCTGGGCGTCCTCGGCACCGCAGACCTTGCCGGTGCCGATGGCCCAGACCGGCTCGTAGGCGATCACGACGGACTCGGCCTGCTCGGCCGGGATGTCCTTGAGGCCGCCCTCGACCTGGGTGAGCGTGTGGGTGACGTGGTTGCCCGCCTCGCGGACGTCCAGCTCCTCGCCGACGCACAGGATCGGGGTCAGGCCGTGCTTGTAGGCGGCCTTGACCTTGGCGTTCACCACGTCGTCGGTCTCGTTGTGGTACTGGCGGCGCTCGGAGTGGCCGATCGCCACGTACGTGCACTTCAGCTTGGCCAGCATCGAGCCGGAGATCTCACCGGTGTAGGCACCGGAGTCGTGCGCCGAGATGTCCTGGGCGCCGTACTTGATCTTGAGCTTGTCGCCGTCGACCAGGGTCTGCACGGAGCGCAGGTCGGTGAAGGGCGGCAGGACGGCGACCTCGACGGCGTCGTAGTCCTTGTCGGCCAGGGCGAAGGCGAGCTTCTGGACGTGGGCGATGGCCTCGAGGTGGTTGAGGTTCATCTTCCAGTTGCCCGCCATCAGCGGCGTGCGCCCCGAAGAAATAGATGCAGCCATAAAGGGTCAGTCCTCCAGTGCGGCGAGCCCGGGGAGCGTCTTGCCCTCGAGGTATTCGAGGGAGGCGCCGCCGCCGGTCGAGATGTGGCCGAATGCGTTCTCGTCGAAGCCCAGGATGCGGACGGCCGCGGCAGAGTCGCCACCGCCGACGACCGTGAAGCCCGGGGAGTCGAGGAGGGCCTGGGCAACCGCCTTGGTGCCCTCGGCGTAGTCGGGGTGCTCGAAGACGCCCATGGGGCCGTTCCAGAAGACGGTGGCGGCGTCGGCGAGCTTCGAGGCGTACAGCTTGCGGGTCTCCGGGCCGATGTCCAGGCCCAGCTGGTCGGCGGGGATGGCGTCCGCGGCGACGGTGTTGGGGTTCCCGGGCGCCTTGGTCTTCAGGTCCGGGAAGTCGGTGGAGGTCAGTACGTCGACGGGGAGGACCAGCTCGACGCCGTTCTTCTGCGCCCGCTCGATGTACTCCTGGACGACCGGGATCTGGTCCTCCTGGAGGAGGGAGGCGCCGACCTCGTAGCCCTTGGCCTTGAGGAAGGTGAACACCATGCCGCCGCCGATGAGGAGGCGGTCCGCCTTGCCGAGGAGCTGGTCGATGACGGCGAGTTTGTCGGAGACCTTGGAGCCGCCGAGGGCGACGACGTAGGGCCGTTTGACGTCCTCGGTGAGCTTCTTCAGGACGCCGACCTCGGTGGCGATGAGGTAGCCGGCCGCGTGCGGCAGGCGGGCCGGGAGGTCGAAGACCGAGGCGTGCTGGCGGTGCACCGCGCCGAAGCCGTCGCCCACGTACACGTCCGCGAGGGCGGCGAGCTGGTCGGCGAAGGCGCCGCGTTCGGCGTCGTCCTTGCTCGTCTCGCCGGCGTTGAACCGCAGGTTCTCGATGACGGCGACCTGGCCGTCGGCGAGGCCGGCGACGGTCGACGTGGCGGACTCGCCGACCGTGTCCGTCGCGAAGGCCACCTCGGCGCCGAGGAGTTCACCCAGGCGGACTGCGGCCGGTCCGAGCGAGAAGGCCGGGTCCGGGGCGCCCTTGGGGCGGCCCAGGTGCGAGGCGACTACCACCCGGGCGCCCGCCTCGGCGAGGGCCTTGACGGTGGGCAGGACGGCGCGGATGCGGCCGTCGTCGGTGATCGTGGTGCCGTCCAGCGGCACGTTCAGGTCGGCGCGCACGAAGACCCGCCGGCCCGTGACGCCTTCGGCGAGAAGTTCGTCGATCGTCTTCATTGAGGGAACTCCTGAGGGAGGGCTCGTGATGCTCGTGATCGTAAGAGGGCTGGTCTGTACGTGAGTCAGGGGGGGGGGGGCCCGTCCCAGCGCTGGCCCAGNCGAAGACCCGCCGGCCCGTGACGCCTTCGGCGAGAAGTTCGTCGATCGTCTTCATTGAGGGAACTCCTGAGGGAGGGCTCGTGATGCTCGTGATCGTAAGAGGGCTGGTCTGTACGTGAGTCAGGGCTCGGGCAGCGCGTCCCTGCGCTGCCCGAGCCCTGCTCTCACATCAAAGTGCCTGCTCTGTTGATCAGAGCTGGTTGCCGACGAAGACCGTCAGGTCGACGAGGCGGTTGGAGTAACCCCACTCGTTGTCGTACCAGCCGAGGATCTTCACCGAGTTGCCCTCCTGGACCATGGTCAGGGAGGAGTCGAAGGTGCAGGAGGCCGGGTCGCCGACGATGTCCGAGGAGACGATCGGGTCCTCGGTGTAGGTCAGGTAGCCCTTGAGGTCGCCGTCGTCGGAGGCCTTCTTGAACGCGGCGTTGACCTCGTCCTTGGTGACCTCGCGCTGCAGCGTCACGACCAGGTCGGTGGCCGAGCCGGTCGGGACCGGGACGCGCATCGCGATGCCGTCCAGCTTGCCCTTGAGCTGCGGGAGCACCAGGGCGGTGGCCTTGGCGGCACCCGTCGTGGTCGGGATGATGTTCTCGGCGGCGGCGCGGGCGCGGCGCAGGTCCGAGTGCGGGAAGTCCAGGATGCGCTGGTCGTTCGTGTACGCGTGGACCGTCGTCATCAGGCCCTTGACGATGCCGAAGTTCTCGTCGAGAACCTTGGCCATCGGCGCCACACAGTTGGTGGTGCAGGAGGCGTTGGAGATGACGTGGTGGTTCGCCGCGTCGTACTTGTCCTGGTTGACGCCCATCACGATGGTGATGTCCTCGTCCTTGGCCGGAGCCGAGATGAGGACCTTCTTGGCGCCGCCGGTGATGTGCTTCTCGGCGTCGGCCTTCTTGGTGAAGATGCCGGTCGACTCGATGACGATGTCGACGCCGAGGTCGCCCCACGGGATGTCGGCGGGGTTGCGCTCGGAGAGCACCTTGATCGTCTTGCCGTCGACGGTGATCGTGTCGGCGGTGTGCGACACCTCGGCCTTCAGACGGCCCAGGATGGTGTCGTACTTGAGCAGGTGAGCGGTGGTCGCGGTGTCACCCAGGTCGTTGACAGCCACGATCTCGATGTCAGCACCCTGCTCCAGCAGCGCGCGGAAGTAGTTACGACCGATGCGGCCAAAGCCGTTGATGCCTACGCGGATCGTCACGAAACCGATCTCCTCGTTGGTACGCCGGGTTCGACTCCGGCGAGCTGTATGGGATGTCCCCGACCGCCTACGACCCTACCCCCCTGAGCCCTGCGGAGTGACATCGAGACGGCCCATACACGGCAGTGCGGTCCGTACCCGCCAGTAGGGGTACGGACCGCCCTGGCCCGAAGACCGGATCACCCGATCTGATCACGAAGGATCACACGCTGTTGACCGGGTGGATTCACCCGTCGAGGGCCGCGAGCGCCTTCTTCATCAGAGTCGTCCGCTCGGCCGCCGAGGCGACGTGTTCCAGACCGAAGCCCAGCAGCACGGTGTCGTCCGTGGTGACCGCTCCGTACGTCTGGAAGAGCGCCCCGGTGCGCGCCCAGTCCTTGAGGACGGCCGGGCTGCCCGCGGGCGGTCCGGGCACGCGCCAGACGCCCAGCGACGTCTCGAAGCCCTCGGTCTGGCCGGCGGTGCCGCCGACGACCAGCGAGGCCTCGTCGGCGAGGACGCCGTGGCCGCCGCTGCCCGGGTCGGTGACGTAGCTGATGGAGACCTCGACCGACTTGCCGGCGTACGCGCTCAGGTCGAAGTTCACCTGCTGCCAGCCGCTGGAGGCGCCGGTGAGGGCGTTCCACGCACCGGTGGTGCCGGTCGCGGTGCAGCCGTCGGCCGCCACGGTCAGGTAGTGCTCGAGCTGGGGGTGCTCGCCCACGTAGTACCCGGCCGTGCAGTCCTCGGGTACGGCGGTGCTGCTGGCGCCGCCCGCCTCCGGGAGCGTGGTCCAGTCGCCGGCCCCGGTGGTGTGGGCCTCGACCAGCACGTTGTCGTAGCCGGGCTCGGTGTCCCACAGCAGCCGGGTCCGCAGGGTGGGCGTGTCGGCCGCACTCACCCCCGTCAGGTCGACGGTCCGGGTGAGTCGCTTGTAGGCGTCGTCGGTGTGGACGGCGGCGGCCATGGAGGAGCCCGCGTACGGCCCGTACGGGTTGGGCGTCCCGGCGAACTGCCCCGCGCCCGCACTGGCGAACTGCGGGTGCGTGTCCGCCGGCAGTTCGTCGGACGTCACGCCGTACGTCCCGGCCCGGTCCAGCGGGTTGCCGGCGGCGGGGCCGAGCGCGCCGGTGAAACCGCCGAGCTTGCCGGAGCCGGTGAAGCCGGTGGCCCCAGGGGTCGACGTACGCGTGTAGGCGCCCAGGTAGTACTGACCGAAGTCGTTCGACAGGGTGCCGCCGCCGAGGTCGACGCTGCCGCCGGCCAGCTCGCCGGCCTCGACCAGCTTGCCGCCCTCGTTCAGGAAGGCACGCAGCTGCAGCTGGGTGGCGACGCCCGGGGTGCTCGCGCCGGTGTAGTGGACGACGGTGTCGAAGTGGCTCAGCACGCCGAGCGCGTCGGGCGCGCCCTGGGTGGCGACGTCCCACACCAGCGCCTTGTGGCCGTTCGCCTTCAGCGCGTCGACGTAGGTCTGCGCCTGCGTGGCGGTCGCGCCCTCCTCGGCGACGACGAGGACGTCCGCTCGGGGCCGCTCGGCGATCGTGTAGGTGAAGCGCTCGCTGGAGACCTTCTTGCCGCTCCTGGTCTCCCCGGTGAACCACACCTCGACCGTGTCGCCCGGTTCGCCGTCCTGGACCTCGGCCCGGTACTCGTCGAAGTAGAGGTTGTCCTCACCGCCGTAGGTCTCGCCGCCCTTCCAGGGCTTGAGCGCCTGGTCGTACGTGCGGCCGTCGACGCGGTACTTGAGCTCCTTGTCGCGCACCGACTTGCGGGCGACGACCGAGATCGCCTGGTCGGCGCCGCGCGAGTACGACGTGGAGAACGCCGCCGGGGTGAAGTCGGCGGCGCTCAGGCCGGCCGCGGACTTCGGCTGGTCGGGCTTGGCGGCGGTCTCGGCGAGGGAGAGCGCGAAGGGGATGTTCTTGGCGAACTCCTGCTGGATCAGCTTCTCGTCGTCGGGGAAGTTGAAGACCGACTGGCAGTCCTTCGCGTTCCAGGCGTCGTTCGGATCGAGGTCCGAGGCGGTCTGACAGGTCGACATCTCGGGGGTGAACATCGCCATGCCGTTGACGTTGGCCGCGTGGCCGTCGGCCTCGCCGTTGGTGGTGTACAGCTCCGAGGAGACCTGCGGGTGGTAGCCGGGGATCGCGGAGTTCTCCGGGGTGCCGGCGAGCGCCTCGTAGAGCACGTCGTCCGGGGTGGGGGTGGCGACCTGCCAGCCGACCCCGTAGAGCAGGAGTTCGGCGGCGGAGTGGTAGTTGATGCCGTACGTGAAGCCGATCCGCTTCTGGAAGGCGTCCAGAGCCTGGGTCTCGGGCTCGGAGCCGGGGGCGCTGCCGCGGTAGGTCTGGCTGGTGGGGTTGGGGGACGAACCCTCGTCGTCGTAGCCCCACTTGTAGGCGAAGTTGCGGTTGAGGTCCACGCCGTCGCCGGTGGTGATGGCCCCGTCGCCGTTGTTGTCGCGCAGGTTCTTGCGCCACAGCCGGTTGTCGGAGTTCTGGAAGGTGTAGTCGTAGCCGTCGGGGTTGGCCGAGAGCACGAACCACAGCTCGGTCGAGTCGACGAGCTTCTTGATCTTCTTGTCCGTCTTGTAGTTGTCCAGGTAGTGGTGCATCAGCCGGCGGGTCATCTCCGGCGTGATCCACTCGCGCGCGTGCTGGTTGGACAGGTACAGGACGGACGGCTTGGAGCCGTCCTCGGACTTCTTGGCGCCCTTGGTCATCTTCAGGGCCAGGATGTCCTGGCCGTTGACCGTCCTGCCGATGGAGACGACCTTGGTGAGGTCGGGGTTCTCCTGCCCGGCCTTGACGATCTCCTCCTTCAGACCGCCGCTTCCGCTGTACGGGCGGAACACGCCCTCGGCGGCGGCCTCGACGCGGTTCTCGGCCTTGGCGGTCAGCTTGTTCTCGGTGAGGTCGACGCCCTGGTCCTCGAGCTTCTGGGCCTGCTGGTCGGTGAGGTAGACCTCGACCGTGCCCTTGCCCTTCTCGGGTACCTGCTCACCGAGTTCGTGGCCGTCCTGGCCGGCCGCCAGCAGCAGGGGTACCTGCTTCTGCGTGACGTCGGCGCGGAAGACCTTGACCTCGTTCGGATCGGGAGAGCCTTCGCTCCCTGCGGCCTGGGCGATGGGTGCGATTCCCGCACCGCCCAGCAGGAGCGCGCCAACAGCGAGGATCGGTCTCGCTTTTCGTCTCATGAACCCCCCTAGCAGTGGTTCGCCACGTCGGCGAACAGATGCCAGGCTCATGTCAGTCCATGATCCAGTCAAGGGTGCCTCAACGACACGCAAACGCCGGTGCAGATCACCCAAGTGGGCGTCGGCACCGGCGTGTTGAACGTACCGCGCGGGTCACCCCACGAGGTTGTCCGCCATCTCCTCGGTGATGCTGGACTCCGTGCCCGGGATGCCGAGGTCCTGGGCCCGCTTGTCGGCCATCGCCAGCAGGCGGCGGATACGGCCGGCCACGGCGTCCTTGGTCAGCGGCGGGTCGGCGAGCGCGCCCAGCTCCTCCAGGGAGGCCTGCTTGTGGTCCATGCGCAGCCGGCCGGCGGCGGCCAGGTGCTCGGGGACGTCGTCGGCGAGGATCTCCAGGGCGCGCTGGACGCGGGCACCGGCGGCGACGGCCGCGCGCGCGGAGCGGCGCAGGTTGGCGTCGTCGAAGTTGGCGAGACGGTTCGCCGTGGCCCGCACCTCGCGGCGCATCCGGCGCTCCTCCCAGGCCAGCACCGACTCGTGGGCGCCGAGCCGGGTCAGCAGGGCGCCGATCGCGTCACCGTCACGGACGACGACCCGGTCCACTCCCCGCACCTCGCGGGCCTTCGCGGCGATCGACAGGCGGCGGGCCGCGCCGACCAGGGCGAGCGCGGCCTCGGGACCCGGGCACGTCACCTCCAGGGAGGAGGAACGGCCCGGCTCGGTGAGCGAGCCGTGCGCCAGGAAGGCACCGCGCCAGGCGGCCTCCGCGTCACAGGTGGCGCCGGAGACGACCTGCGGGGGCAGGCCGCGGATCGGGCGGCCCCGGCCGTCGACCAGGCCGGTCTGCCGGGCCAGCTGGTCACCGCCGGCGACCACCCGCACCACGTAGCGCGAGCCGCGGCGCAGTCCGCCGGGCGCCATCACGATCAGTTCGGAGCTGTGGCCGAAGATCTCCAGAGTGTCCCGCTTGAGGCGGCGGGCCGCCATCGCGGTGTCCAGCTCCGCCTCGATCACGATGCGCCCGCTCACCAGGTGGAGGCCGCCGGCGAACCGCAGAATGGCGGAGACCTCCGCCTTCCTGCAGCAGGTACGGGTGACGGGGAGCCGGGAGATCTCGTCCTTCACCGCTGCCGTCATCGCCATGGGCCGATCCTTCCATGCATCCGAAAAATACGGTCGTACGCGGCGGCCAACAGCTCCGGGTCGTGCCGAGGAGTTTCGTCACCCCGGGCGACCGGGGCCAGCTCGACCGCGGCACCGAGCCGCTTGGCGGCCTCGGTCAGCACTTCGCGGTCGGGCACGGCGGCCTCGTCGGCCAGCACCACGTCCAGGGCGAGTTTAGGGGCGTGTCGTCCCAAAACCTCCAAATGACGCTGCGGGGAGAAGCCATCGGTTTCTCCCGGCTGCGGGGCGAGGTTCAAGGAGAGCACCCGCCGCGCCTTCGTCTGGGTGAGCGCGTCCAGGAGTTCGGGCACGAGCAGATGCGGGATCACCGAGGAGAACCAGGAGCCCGGACCGAGAACCACCCAGTCCGCGTCGAGGACGGCCGCCACCGCCTCCGGCACCGCGGGCGGGTCGGGCGGCACCAGGTGCACGGACTGCACCTCGCCCGGCGTGAGGGCGACGGTCGCCTGTCCCCGCACGGTCTCGACGTCCTCAGGCCGGTCCGGGTCATGGCCCTTGACCAGGGCCTGGAGCTCCAGCGGTACGGCGGACATGGGCAGCACGCGCCCGTGCGCGCCCAGCAGCCTGCCGACCAGGTCGAGAGCCTGGACGTGGTCGCCGAGCTGCTCCCACAGGGCCACGATCAGCAGATTGCCGACCGCGTGTTCGTGCAGATCGCCCTTGGACTGGAAGCGGTGCTGGATGACCCGGGCCCAGGTCTGGCCCCAGTCGTCGTCTCCGCACAGCGCGGCCAGGGCCTTGCGCAGGTCCCCCGGCGGCAGCACCCCCAGCTCGTCGCGCAGGCGTCCGCTGGAGCCGCCGTCGTCGGCCACGGTGACGACGGCGGTGAGATCGCCGGTGATCCGGCGCAGTGCGGCGAGCGAGGCGGACAGGCCCATGCCGCCGCCGAGGGCGACCACCTTGGGCTGGGCGCCACGACGGCGGGGTTTGGCGCCACGGGCCTCGACGGGCCGGCTCGCGCGCCCCTCGGGCACGGCCCGGCGCAGCTTGCTCAGCCGCGGAGTACGTCCCGTCATTCCCGTCCCATGTCCCGGTGCACGACCACCGTCTCCACGCCCTCGGCCGCGAGGCGCGCGGCCAGCTTCTCCGAGGTGGCGACCGATCGGTGCTTGCCGCCGGTGCAGCCGATGGCGATGGTCACGTACCTCTTGCCCTCACGGCGGTAGCCGGCCGCGATGAGCCTGAGCAGCTCGGCGTACCGGTCGAGGAACTCCTTGGCGCCGGGCTGGTTGAAGACGTACGCGGCGACCTCCTCGTTGAGGCCGGAGAAGGGGCGCAGCTCCGGGACCCAGTGCGGGTTGGGCAGGAAGCGCATGTCCGCGACCAGGTCGGCGTCGACCGGGAGGCCGTACTTGAAGCCGAAGGACATGACGGTGGCCCGCAGCTCGGGCTCCTCCTCGCCCGCGAACTGGGCGTCCATCTTGGCGCGCAGCTCGTGCACGTTCAGGCTGGAGGTGTCGATCACCAGGTCGGCGTCGCCGCGCAGCTCGCGCAGCAGCTCCCGCTCGGCGGCGATGCCGTCGACGATGCGGCCGTCGCCCTGGAGGGGGTGCGGGCGGCGCACCGACTCGAAGCGGCGCACCAGGGCGTCGTCCGAGGACTCCAGGAAGACGATCCGCCGGGTGACCTGCCTGCTGTCCAGGTCGGCGAGGGACTCGCGGAGGTTGTCGAAGAAGCGGCGCCCCCGGACGTCGACGACGACCGCGATCCGCGCCACGTTGCCCTGGGAGCGGGCGCCGAGCTCCACCATCGTGGGGATCAGCGCGGGCGGGAGGTTGTCGACGACGAACCAGCCGAGGTCCTCCAGACACTTGGCGGCCGTGGAGCGGCCGGCCCCGGACATGCCGGAGATGATCACCAGCTCGGGGATGGCCGCCTCCGGGACCGCGGCCGTCTCGTTGGGCGTGCCCGTACTCACCTGTGCTCCGTCTCCGGCTTGGTTTTGTTGCACATCGCGCTCGTTCACATTCATGTCTCCTGCCCCCGTCGTTCGTCCGGGGCGCCCGTCGTCACGGGCTCCCCACTGGAACCCATGGTGTCGGGTTCCTCTTCCATGATCTCTCCAGTCGCCGTGTTCACCGCCGGCGTGGCCGGAGCCGTCCGGGCAAGGGCCACGGCGATCGTCTCGGCCGTCTTGCGGCCTATGCCGGGAACCTCACAGATCTGGTCGATGGTGGCGGATCGCAGTTTCTTCAACGAACCGAAATGCTTCAGCACTGCCTGCTTGCGCGCATCCCCGAGCCCCGGGACGTCGTCCAGAGGGCTCGCCCGGAAGCGCTTGGCGCGTTTGGTGCGCTGATAGGTGATCGCGAAGCGGTGCGCCTCGTCGCGGACGCGCTGGAGGAGGTAGAGGCCCTCGCTGCTGCGGGGCAGGACCACCGGGTCGTCGTCGTGCGGCAGCCAGACCTCCTCCAGGCGCTTGGCCAGGCCGCAGACGGCGATGTCGTCGATGCCGAGCTCGTCGAGGGCCTTCTTGGCGGCGGCCACCTGGGGCTGCCCGCCGTCGACGACGACGAGCTGGGGCGGGTAGGCGAAGCGCTTGGGGCGGCCGTCGTCGTCCTTGAGGCCGTTGCCGTCGTTGAGGCCGTTGCCCGCCAGGCCGTCGTCGAGGCCGTCCTCTCCGTCGGTCCACTCCCCCGTCCGCTCCTTCTCGGCGAGGTAGCGCCGGAAGCGCCGGGTAAGCACCTCGTGCATGGAGCGGACGTCGTCCTGTCCCTCGAAGCCCTTGATCTGGAAGCGGCGGTACTCGCTCTTGCGCTGGAGCCCGTCCTCGAAGACGACCATGGACGCCACCACGTCGTCACCCTGGAGGTGCGAGATGTCGTAGCACTCGATCCTGAGCGGGGCGCTGTCCAGGTCCAGGGCCTCGGCGATCTCCTCCAGCGCGCGCGAGCGCGTGGTCAGGTCGGACGCGCGCTTGGTCTTGTGCAGGGCGAGCGCCTGGAGCGCGTTGCGCTGCACGGTCTCCATGAGGGCCTTCTTGTCGCCCCGCTGCGGGATGCGCAGCGACACGTTGGAGCCTCGGCGCACGGTCAGCCACTCCTGGACCGGTTCCACCGGGTCGGGCAGGGCCGGGACGAGGACCTCCTTGGGGACCGAGTCGCCGGTCTCCTCGCCGTAGAGCTGCTGGAGGGCGTGCTCCACCAGGGCTCCGGTGGTGATCTCCTCGACCTTGTCGGTGACCCAGCCACGCTGGCCGCGTACTCGTCCGCCGCGGACGTGGAAGATCTGCACGGCGGCTTCCAGCTCGTCCTCGGCGACCGCGATGAGGTCGGCGTCGGTCGCGTCGGCGAGCACGACCGCGCTCTTCTCCATGGCCTTCTTCAGGGCCTCGATGTCGTCGCGCAGGCGGGCCGCCCGCTCGTACTCCATCTCCTCGGCCGCGTCGGTCATCTGCTTCTCGAGGCGGCGGATGTACGTGCCTGTACGGCCCGCCATGAAGTCGCTGAACTCCTCGGCGAGTTCGCGGTGCTCTTCGGCGGAGACGCGGTCGACGCAGGGTGCGGAGCACTTGCCGATGTAGCCGAGCAGGCAGGGGCGGCCGGTGCGGGCGGCGTTCTTGAAGACGCCGGCCGAGCAGGTGCGGACCGGGAAGACGCGCAGCAGGAGGTCGACGGTGTCACGGATCGCCCACGCGTGGCCGTACGGCCCGAAGTAGCGCACGCCCTTCTTCTTCTGACCGCGCATCACCTGTACGCGCGGGAACTCCTCGTTCATCGTCACCGCGAGGTACGGGTAGCTCTTGTCGTCGCGGTACTTGACGTTGAACCGGGGGTCGTACTCCTTGATCCAGGAGTACTCCAGCTGGAGGGCCTCGACCTCGGTGGACACCACCGTCCACTCCACGGACGCTGCCGTGGTGACCATGGTGCGGGTGCGGGGGTGCAGGCCCGCCAGGTCCTGGAAGTAGTTCGCCAGGCGCTGGCGCAGGCTCTTCGCCTTTCCGACGTAGATCACCCTGCGGTGCTCGTCACGGAACCTGTACACCCCGGGAGAGTCCGGGATCTGTCCCGGCTTGGGGCGGTAGCTGGAGGGGTCGGCCATGTCTCACACCCTACTGGCGGGGGGTGACAGCGCGGCGAGCCCGTGGACGGGCCGACGCTCTCAGCGAGACTCCTGAAGGGTGCGAACCGCCGGTACCCGTCAGTGGCCGCCGGTGTCCTCCTGGAGGGCGAGCAGCTGCCCGGGATGGTGCGGGCGGGCCCCCTTCCCAGCTTTCGGCTTCCGGATACCTGCATCCGGCTTCCGGCTTCCGGCTTCCGGCTTCCGGCATCAGGCATCAGGCTTGGCCTGGTCCTCGGGTGGAGTCGTCCGCATCCGTGACCCGGCTCACAAGGAGATGGCCGGCCGACCTTGCGTCTGCTCGCCGACAGCTGCCGGAGGGCTCGTCGGCGACCGGGCCGAGGAGCCGGTCGCATGAGCGGATTCCCGCCCAGCGGATTTCCGCCCAGGTCGGCGTGGCGCGAAGTCGGCCAGGGGTGCACCACGGTTGGGCATCAGGTGTTGTCGGGGCTTGGTCAACACGCTTCAATGCGGGGGAACTCGGGGCCCTGAACGTCGGCGTACGGATGTGAAGACCCCCGGCGCCGCACCGGTGGTCCTGACGACTCCCGCGAACGGTCTGACCAGCCGTTGTGAACTTTCACAGAAAGGCCCCTGCATGCCGCACGCCACACAGCACGCGGACGTCGCCACCGCGGAACTGGACGCGGCCCTGCGTGTCGGCCCCTTCCATGTCGCGCTGCGCGCCGCGATCGCCGCCCGCGGGCTGCCGCTGCAGCGCGTGCAGCACCATCTGTCGCGTCACGGGGTCAAGGTCGGCGTGACTAGTCTGAGTTACTGGCAACAGGGCGCCCGGCGCCCGCAACGCCCGGAGTCTCTGCGGGCCGTCCGGGCGCTGGAGGAGATCCTCCAGCTGCCGGAGGAGTCGCTGATCCGGCTGCTCGCCCAGACCGACGAGGATCCGGCCGCACCGCGGCCCGCGGCACGCTCCTACCGTTCCCTCGTCGAGGCCTCCGGCGTCCTGGAACACCTGCTGGCCGAGCTGGGCTCGCCGCTCGACGGCGGGCTGCACACCCTCGGGCACCACGAGCGGGTTCGGATCGGCGGGCGCCGCGAGCTGGCGGGGCGCGAGTCGCACCACATCGTGCGCGCCCACCGGGACGGCGTCGACCGCTTCCTGGCCGTCCACCACGGGGACCCGGGGTGCGCCCCGGAGCGCATGACCGTCCACGCCGTGGAGAACTGCCGGACGGGACGTGTGTGTTCCGACCACGACACCGGGGTGCTCGTGGCCGAACTGCTCTTCGACACCCGGCTGCGGGCCGGTGACACGTTCCTCTTCCGCTACGGAGTCGAGGACGGCACGGCCGGTGTCTCACGGGAGTACGTGCGCGGTTTCGGTCCGGCGGGCGGCCAGTACGCGCTCCAGGTGCGCTTCGACGAGCACGCGCTGCCGGTGCGCTGCCACCGGTTCGCCCAGCACTCCGCCGCGGCGCCGCGCAGCGGGCGTCAGGAGCTGGCCCTGACCGGCCGGCATCACTCCGTGCACCTCGTCGAGCCCCGGGTCCGGTCCGGGGTCGTGGGGATCGGGTGGGACTGGGAGTGACCCGTCGCCCTTGGACCGGTGACCGCAACCGCACGTAAGCGTTTGCGCAAGCGTTTACGTGGAGCTCGGTATGCGATACGTTCCCGGGGGGCTGGTGCCGGGGCTGGTGTCTGGCTGGGTGTCTTGGCCGGTGCCTGGGCAGCTTCCGCGCCGGTGCAGCTCTCGCTGCCTCTGCTCTGCCGCTTCCGCTTCCGCTACCCGTTCCGGGAGGAGGGCCCATGCCGACCATGGCCGACGTCGCGCGCAGCGCCGGCGTGTCCGTGGCGACCGTCTCGCACGTGCTGAACGGCACCCGGCCGGTCCTGCCGCACACCCGCCAGGCCGTGCTGGACGCCGTCGAGGAGCTCGGCTACACGCCCAACACCCTCGCCCGCTCCCTGGTGACCTCCCGCACCCGGTCGGTCGGCCTGGCGGTGTCGGCGATCAGCAACCCGTACTTCACGGAGATCCTCCAGGGAGTCGAGGCCGCCGCCCTGGAGCACGGCTACAGCCTGCTCATCGCCGACCCGCACGACGACCCGGAGCACGAGCTCAAGGTCGTCCAGCTCCTGCACGAACGGCGGGTGGACGGCATGATCGTCGCGCCCTCCGCCGACCCGCGGGAGCTCGTCGCCTACCTCACGCGTCATGACGTACCGGCTGTTTTCCTCGACCGGGTGATCGACTCTTCCGAGGACCGCACACCGCGCTTCGACCAGGTCTGCGCCGACAGCGCCGAACCCACGGCCCAGCTGGTCACCCATCTCGCCGGGCTCGGTCACCGGCGGATCGCCCTGGTCGCGGGCCGGGCCGGGCTGAGCACCACCCGCGAGCGGATCACCGGGTACCGGCACGGCCTGGCCGCCGCCGGGTACCCCTATGACGAACGCCTCGTCGTGCACGGCGACTCCGACTCGGACGGGGGCGAACGGGCCACCGCGGACCTGCTGTCCCTCGCCGCCCCGCCCACCGCGCTCGTCACCGCGAACAACGCGATGACCATCGGCGCCCTGCGCGCTCTGCGCGGGCGCGGCCTGTCCGTGCCGGACGACATCGCGCTGTGCTGCTTCGACGACTTCGTCTGGGCCGACCTGTTCACTCCGCGGCTCACCGCGATCGCCCAGCCCAGCAAGGAGATCGGCGCCCGGGCGTTCCACGTGCTCCTGGAGCGTCTCGCCACGCCGGACCGGCCGGCCCGCACCGTGCGGCTCGCCTGCACGTTCGTCCACCGCGCCTCGTGCGGCTGCGCCGACGAGCCGAAGCCGTCGGCGCGGGACTCCCAGCTCCCTCTGTCTTCGCGGTCCGCTCAGCCGTCCCAGTCCCCTCAGTCGCTGCGGTCCTCACAGCCGTCACAGCCCTTGCAGCCCTCGCAGTCCGAGAGAGGAACCGTCGCGTGATCGTCGTCGCCGGAGAGGCCCTGATCGACCTGGTGCCGCAGGGTACGGGCGCCCTCGCGGGCCTGAAGCCGGCGCTCGGCGGCGGCCCGTACAACACGGCCCTGGCCCTCGGCCGGCTCGGCTCCCCCACGGCCTTCTGCTCCCGCATCTCGTACGACGCCTTCGGCGAGGCGCTGCTCGACGGGCTGCGGGCGGCGGGGGTGGACGTGACGGCCGTACAGCGCGGCACGGAGCCGACCACGCTCGCGGTCGCCACCGTCGACACGCACGGCTCGGCCGCCTACTCCTTCTACGTCGACGGCACCGCGGACCGGCTGTTCACCACGCCCTCGGAGCTGCTCCCGGAGACCCGGGCGATCTCCTTCGGAACCTGCTCACTCGTCCTGGAGCCGGGCGCGAGCGCCTACGAGGAGCTGATGCGGAGCGCGTCCGCGCACGGCGTGTTCACCGCGCTCGACCCGAACATCCGGGCGGGTCTGATCCCCGACGCGGACGCCTACCGGGCCCGCTTCAAGAGCTGGCTGCCGTCGGTGTCGCTGCTCAAGCTCTCCGAAGAGGACGCGCTGTGGCTGGGCGGTACCCCGCGCGAGTGGCTGGCCGCGGGGCCCTCGGCCGTCGTGATCACGCAGGGCGGCGACGGACTGACGGCCTTCACCAGGGACGGGGCGGTGCACGCGGTGCCGGGCGAGAAGGTCGACGTCGTGGACACGATCGGCGCCGGTGACACCGTGAACGCGGCCCTGCTGCACGGCCTGTCCGCCCGTGACGCCCTGTCTCCGGAGGCGCTCGCCGGCCTGGGCGCGGACGGCTGGGCGGAGCTGTTGAGGTTCGCGGCGCGGGCGGCGGCGATCACGTGCTCACGCGCGGGGGCGGAGCCGCCGTACGCGGCGGAGCTGGCCTGAGGCCCCGCGTTCTGTTGGACGGGGCAGCCTTCGCAGGTGGTCTGGGCCGCTGCGGGCTGTTTGCCCGCACCCCGCAGCGGTCCCTCTCGGCGCTCCCTTGTCCGGCTCTCCCTGCCAGGTGTCCGGCTCTGCCCGTCAGGCCTTGCGGGCCCGGGTCGCCTTCTTCGCAGGCGCCGCCTTCTTCGTCGCCGCGGTCGCCTTCTTGGCCGCCGTGGTGTCGACGACCTTGGCGGTCTTCGCGGTGGTCGTACTGGCCGTCGCCGTCTTCCTCACCGCCGATGTGGCCGCCACCGCCTTCTTGGCAGCCGCCGTCTTGGCCATCGTCTTCCTGGCCGCCGTGTTGCGCGGGGCCTTCACCGGCGCCGCGTCACTGATCCGGTCGGAGTCGAGGATCTCCCGGAGGAACTTGCCGGTGTGGCTGGCCGGGACCCCGGCGACCTGCTCGGGCGTGCCCTCGGCGACGACCAGGCCGCCGCCGGCGCCACCCTCGGGTCCCATGTCGACGACCCAGTCGGCGGTCTTGATCACGTCGAGGTTGTGCTCGATGACGATGACCGTGTTGCCCTTGTCGACGAGACCGGCCAGGACGGTGAGCAGCTTGCTGATGTCCTCGAAGTGCAGACCGGTGGTCGGCTCGTCCAGGACGTAGACCGTGCGTCCGGTGGAGCGCTTCTGGAGCTCGCTGGCGAGCTTCACCCGCTGGGCCTCGCCGCCGGAGAGGGTGGTCGCCGACTGACCGAGACGGACGTAGCCGAGCCCGACGTCGTTGAGCGTCCTCAGGTGGCGGGAGATCGCCGGCACGGCCTCGAAGAAGTGCATGGCTTCCTCGATCGGCATGTTCAGGATGTCGGCGATGGACTTGCCCTTGTAGTGGACGTCCAGGGTCTCCCGGTTGTACCGGGCACCGTGGCAGACCTCGCACGGGACGTACACGTCCGGGAGGAAGTTCATCTCGATCTTGATCGTGCCGTCGCCCGCGCAGTTCTCGCAGCGGCCGCCCTTGACGTTGAAGGAGAAGCGGCCGGGCAGGTAGCCGCGGACCTTCGCCTCGGTGGTCTCGGCGAACAGCTTGCGGACGTGGTCGAAGACGCCGGTGTACGTCGCAGGGTTCGAGCGGGGCGTACGGCCGATGGGCGACTGGTCGACGTGTACGACCTTGTCGACGAGGTCGTCGCCGTCCACGCGCGTGTGCCGTCCCGGAACGCTCCGGGCGCCGTTGAGCTCGCGGGCCAGGTGCGTGTACAGGATGTCGTTGACCAGCGTCGACTTGCCGGAGCCGGACACGCCCGTGACCGCGGTGAACACGCCCAGCGGGAAGGACACGTCGATGTCCTGGAGGTTGTTCTCGCGGGCGCCGTGCACCGTGAGCCGGCGGGACGGGTCCTGTGGGCGCCGCACGTCGGGCAGCGGGATGGCCTTCTTGCCGGACAGGTACTGACCGGTCATCGACTCGGGGTTGGCGAGCAGCTCCTTCAGGGAGCCGCTGTGCACGACCTTGCCGCCGTGCTCGCCCGCGCCGGGGCCGATGTCGACGATCCAGTCGGCGACCTTGATGGTGTCCTCGTCGTGCTCGACGACGATCAGCGTGTTGCCCATGTCGCGCAGCCGGACCAGCGTCTCGATGAGCCGGTGGTTGTCGCGCTGGTGCAGGCCGATGGACGGCTCGTCGAGGACGTACAGGACGCCGACGAGGCCGGAGCCGATCTGGGTGGCGAGGCGGATGCGCTGGGCCTCGCCGCCGGAGAGGGTGCCGGCCGCGCGGTTCAGCGAGAGGTAGTCCAGGCCGACGTCGACCAGGAACTTGAGCCGCTCGTTGACCTCCTTCAGCACGCGCTCGGCGATCTTCTTGTCGCGGGCGCTCAGCTTCAGCTCGCCCAGGAAGTCCGCGCAGTCGCTGATGGACATCCCGGAGACCTCGGCGATCGACTTCCCCATGACGGTGACCGCGAGGACCACCGGCTTGAGGCGCGTGCCCTCACAGGTGGGGCAGGGCACCTCGCGCATGTAGCCCTCGAAGCGCTCCCGGCTGGCGTCGCTCTCTGACTCGCTGTGCCGGCGCTTGACGAACGGGACGGCGCCTTCGAAGGGCGTGGTGTACACGCGCTCGCGGCCGTAGCGGTTGCGGTAGCGGACCTCGATCTGCGTCTTGTGGCCGTGGAGCAGGGCCTTCTTGGCGCGCTGCGGCAGACCGGCGAAGGGGATGTCCGTACGGAATCCCAGGGCGTCCGCGAGGGCACCGATCAGGCGGCCGAAGTAGTCCTTGGTGTGACCGTGCGACCAGGGGTGGATGGCGCCCTCGTCGAGGGACTTGTCCTCGTCCGGGACGATCAGCTCCGGGTCGACCTCCATGCGGGTGCCGATGCCGGTGCACTCGGGGCAGGCGCCGAAGGGGGAGTTGAAGGAGAAGGAGCGGGGCTCCAGCTCTTCGAAGGACAGGTCGTCGTACGCGCAGTACAGGTGCTCGGAGTACATGCGCTCGCGCTCCGGGTCGTCCTCGGGGAGGTCGACGAAGTCGAGTACGACCATGCCGCCGGACAGGCCGAGCGCGGTCTCCACGGAGTCGGTGAGGCGACGCTTGGCTGAGTCCTTCACCGTGAGGCGGTCGATGACCACCTCGATGGTGTGCTTCTCCTGCTTCTTCAGCGTGGGCGGGTTGGAGAGCTGGATCGTCTCGCCGTCGACCCGCGCGCGGGAGTAGCCCTTGGTCTGCAGATCGGCGAAGAGGTCGACGAACTCGCCCTTGCGCTCACGGACGAGCGGCGACAGCACCTGGAAGCGGCTCCCCTCCGGCAGCTCCAGGACCTTGTCGACGATGGCCTGCGGCGACTGGCGCGAGATCGGGCGGCCGCACTCGGGGCAGTGCGGCTTGCCGATGCGCGCGAAGAGCAGTCGCAGATAGTCGTAGACCTCGGTGATGGTGCCGACCGTCGAGCGCGGGTTGCGCGAGGTCGACTTCTGGTCGATGGAGACCGCGGGCGAGAGGCCCTCGATGAAGTCGACGTCCGGCTTGTCCATCTGACCGAGGAACTGGCGGGCGTACGAGGAGAGCGACTCCACGTAGCGCCGCTGGCCCTCGGCGAAGATGGTGTCGAAGGCCAGGGAGGACTTGCCCGACCCGGACAGGCCCGTGAAGACGATGAGCGAGTCGCGAGGCAGGTCGAGCGAGACGTTCTTCAGGTTGTGCTCGCGCGCGCCACGGACGATGAGACGGTCGGCCACGCCGGTCCGCACCTTTCTTGAGAGAAGTGACAGGGGCGGGGCCCCCGTGCTTTCTCAGACTAGGGGGAGCCACTGACAACGCCGGTCGGATTCCCGGATGCATAACAATCCCCGGCTCTCCAGCATGCCCGACGCCACGCCCGACCATATAGCACGTGCATTCGATTTACGGCGCTGCTTCACCACCTTCACCCGAAGGTGTGGCGGAGCTAGGGTCAGCACCATGATTGATCACGCGCATGACCTGGCGTCTGTACGTGACGCTACCGAACGCTTGCTCATCGCAGTCGCCAAACTGGACAACTCGGCTGTGACGGAGATGTCACGGCTGCCCGGCTGGAGCCGCGGCCACATCCTCGCCCACCTGGCCCGCAACGCGGACGCCCTGGTGAACGTCCTCGAAGGCCGTCCCATGTACGCCTCCGCCGACGCCCGGGACAGCGACATCGAGCGGGACGCCCCACGCCCCCTCGCCGTCCAGCTCACCGACCTCCGCGACAGCGCGGCGCGCTTCCAGGAGGCGGGGGCCGGACCGGTGGACTGGTCGCGCACGGTGGAGCTGCGCAACGGGGTCACCGACTCCGCGTCCCGGGTGCCGTTCCGGCGCTGGATCGAGGTGGAACTGCACCACGTCGACCTCGCCATCGGGTACGAGCTGGAGGATCTCCCCGAGGAGTTCACCCGGCGCGAGATCGACTTCCTCGCCGACCGCTTCCGGGGCCATCCCGGCGTACCCGCCGTGCTGATCGAGCAGGACGACCATCGCCCCATCCGAACCGGCCGCGACGGGGCGGCCCGGATCACCGTCACCGGCAGCCGGGCCGACCTGCTGGGCTGGCTCGCGGGGCGCCGCGACGGATCCGGTCTGACCGCGGCCGGCGGCGCGCTGCCGGCCCTTCCCCCGCTGTAGTCCGCTCCGCCTCGGCCGGGCCCCTCCCCCGCTATAGGCTGAACGTCATGACGTACAGCGGAGCGGTGACGGTCGGCGGCCCGGCCGATGTGCACGAACTGCGAGACCTGATGATCACGAAGATCGCGGTCGGTCCGATGGACAACAACGCCTATGTGCTGCGCTGCCGGGCCACGGACGAGCAGCTGCTCATCGACGCCGCCAACGACGCCGGCACCCTCCTCGGCAGCATCGGCGAGGACGGCATCGCCTCGGTCGTCACCACGCACCAGCACGGTGACCACTGGCAGGCGCTCGCCGAGGTCGTCGCGGCCACGGGCGCGCGCACGTACGCGGGACGGGACGACGCCGACGGCATCCCGGTACCGACCGACGTCCTGGTCGACGACGGCGACATCATCCGCGTGGGGCGTGTGGAGCTCACCGCGCGCCATCTCGTCGGCCACACGCCGGGCTCGATCGCCCTCGTCTACGACGACCCGCACGGGCATCCGCACGTGTTCACCGGCGACTGCCTGTTCCCCGGCGGGGTGGGCAACACCCGCAAGGACCCGAAGGCGTTCGCCAGCCTGATCCACGACGTCGAGACGAAGATCTTCGCCGCCCTCCCCGACGAGACATGGGTGTACCCCGGACACGGCAACGACACGAGCCTGGGCGCGGAGCGGCCGCACCTGCCGGAGTGGCGCGCGCGGGGCTGGTGAGCGCCCGTCAGGCGGGGCACATGAGCACCCGGCGCCCCGCTCGATGAGAGCTGGACCCGCGCGAACCCGGCGTGAACCCTTGCGCACACGGCACTGTGCGCGCTCCCGGCGCGCATGGGTTCGCAGTCAACTGGTGGCAGCCCCCGCACCGGATGATCTCCCCCGAGCGGAGCCGGTGAGCATCCCGCGCGCGGGAGTGGTGAGTACCCGGCGCGTTGCGTAGATGAGGGCCACGCGCGCGAGGTCGACCAACAGCAGGCGCGCGGCGATGAGTGTGCGCCCCGCGTCCACTCCGCGCACGCGCCCCGTGTGAACGCTTCACACGCGTTGGTGCCATGCGCGCGCTCCCGGCGCACGTGGTTGCGCAGTCAACTGGTGGCAGCCCCGCACAGGACGACGGCTCCTGCGCGGTACGGGCCGCCGGTCTTTCGATCCCCGCCCTCGACCGGCGGCCCCGGCGAGCAGCGCGTCGCGGGACGCGTTCACATGAACGCAACGCCCGTTCCGCTCGACCGGCGGCCCCGGCGAGCGGCGCGTCGCGGGACGCGTTCACATGAACGCAACGCCCGATCCGCTCGACCGGCGGCCCCGGCGAGCGGCGCGTCGCGGGACGCGTTCACATGAACGCAACGCCCGATCCGCTCGACCGGCGGCCCCGGCGAGCGGCGCGTCGCGGGACGCGGTCACATGAACGCAACACCCGTTCCCACCATGCGGACGAATGCCGCCATGACCTCGACAAACGGGGCGGCGGACTGTCACTCTCCCGCCATGCCTCTTGCCTCGCGCGCGCTGCGCCGCGCCGTCGCCGCCGCGACCACCGCCCTCCTCGCCACCGCCGTCGGCTGCGCTCCGCAGCCGGAGGAGAAGGCGGCCGTCACGCCTTCGGGGTCGGCCGGGACCACCTGCGCCAAGGGCAAGCCGGCCACCGAGACCTCCGGCAAGCTGACAATCGCCACCGACGAGCCCGCGTACGAGCCGTGGTTCAAGGACGGCAAGCCCGCGAACGGCGAGGGCTTCGAGTCGGCGGTCGCATACGCCGTGGCGAAGGAGCTCGGCTACGACAAGAGCGCCGTCGTCTGGCAGAGCGTCCCCTTCAACAAGGCCTTCGCGCCCGGCGAGAAGACGTTCGACTTCGACATCAACCAGGTGTCGATCAGCGACGAGCGCAAGAAGGCCGTGGACTTCTCGTCCGGCTACTACGACGTACGTCAGGCCGTCATCGCCCTCAAGGACAGCAAGGCCGCGAAGGCGACGAGCATCGCCGGCCTGAAGGGCCTCAAGCTGGGCGCCCAGGTCGGCACCACCAGCCTCGACTACATCAACGACGTGGTGAAGCCGACCCGGGATCCGGCTGCCTACGCCAAGAACGACCAGGCCAAGTCCGCCCTGCAGAACGGTCAGGTCGACGCCATCGTCGTCGACCTGCCCACAGCCTTCTACATCACCGCGGCCGAGGTCACGGACGCGACGATCGTGGGGCAGTTCGAGAACCAGGGCGGTACACCGGAGCAGTTCGGGCTCGTGCTCGACAAGGGCAGCTCGCTCACCCCGTGCGTGACGAAGGCCGTCGACGCCCTCCGCGAGAACGGCACGCTGGCGAAGATCGAGCAGCAGTGGCTGTCCGACGCCGTCGACGCCCCCGTACTCAAGTGACGCTCACCAAGGACGAGTCCGGCCGGGAGAGCGAGGGGTACGTCCCCTCGCAGCGGCGCATCGACCGCGAGGCCTACAAGCGCGCCCGCTCCCGCCGTGCCACCGCCGTCGCCGCTCTCTCGACCCTGATCACCGGCGTCGTGCTCTACCTGGTCGTCGTCAACGCACCCGGCTGGGCGCGCACCAAGGAGACGTTCTTCAGTGGCCAGTACGCGCGCGAGGCGTTGCCCAAGGTCCTCGAAGGACTGTGGCTCAACGTCCGGCTGCTGCTGATCTGCGGTGCCGCCGTGCTGGTCCTCGGGATGCTCATAGCCGTCGCGCGCACCCTGCGCGGCCCGGTGTTCTTCCCGCTGCGGGTGCTGGCCGCCGCCTACACCGACTTCTTCCGGGGCCTGCCGCTCATCATCAACCTGATGATCGTGGTCCTCGGGGTGCCCGCTCTGCGGCTGCAGGGTGTCACCGTCGACCCGGTGCTGCTGGGCGGTACGGCGCTGACGCTGACGTACTCGGCGTACGTCGCCGAGGTGTTCCGCGCCGGCATCGAGTCCGTCCACCCCTCGCAGCGCGCCGCGGCACGCTCACTCGGCCTCAACAACCGGCAGGCGCTGCGGTACGTCGTCCTCCCGCAGGCCGTACGCCGTCAGGTGCCGCCTCTGCTCAACGACCTGGTGTCGCTCCAGAAGGACACCGGGCTCGTGTCGATCGGCGGCGCGGTGGACGCCGTACGGGCCGCCGACATCATCGTCGGCCGCAGCCTCAACTACACGCCGTACATCGTCGCGGGCCTGGTCTTCGTGGCGCTGACCATTCCCATGACCCGGTTCACGGACTGGGTGACGGCCCGGATGGACCGTAAGCGGGCCCAGGGAGGATCCCTATGAGTGACGTCCCCGTGCTGCGCATGGAGTCGGTCCGCAAGACGTTCGGCGGCACGGTCGTCCTACGGGACGTCGACCTGGAGGTCGCCCCTCACACGGTGACCGCGCTGATCGGCGCTTCCGGCTCCGGCAAGTCGACGCTGCTGCGGTGCGCCAACCTCCTGGAGGACATCGATGACGGCGCGATCTGGCTGGACGACGAGGAGATCACCGATCCGCGTGTCGACCAGGACGCGGTGCGCCGCCGTATCGGCGTGGTCTTCCAGGCGTACAACCTGTTCCCCCACATGACCGTCCTCGAGAACATCACCCTGGCCCCGCGCCGGGTGCACGGCGTGTCCCGCGCCGAGGCCGAGGCACGCGCGCGTGAGCTGCTGGAGCGGCTCGGCCTCGGCGCCAGGGCGGGCGAGTACCCGGACCGGCTGAGCGGCGGACAGCAGCAGCGGGTCGCGATCGCGCGCGCTCTGGCCGTACGTCCCCGGCTGCTGCTGCTCGACGAGGTCACCGCCGCGCTGGATCCCGAGCTGGTGGGCGAGGTCCTCGCCGTCGTACGCGATCTGAAGGACGACGGCATGACCATGGTGCTGGCCACGCACGAGATGAGCTTCGCCCGCGAGGTGGCCGACCAGGTGTGTTTCCTGGACGGCGGTGTGGTCCTGGAGCGCGGCAGCGCCGAGCAGATCTTCGGCGATCCGCAGCAGGAGCGCACCCAGCGCTTTCTGCGGCGGATCGTGGAGGCCGGCCGGCTGCCCTAGGGCACGCGGGGCGCCGTAAACGCTTACGCGTCCGCCTGCCCCGCCCCCACCAGCGCCGCGACCCGCTCCACTCCGAACACGTATCCCTGCACTCCGCATCCGGCGATGACGCCGTTCGCGCGCAGCGAGACGTACGAGTGGTGCCGGAACGACTCGCGCTGGTGGATGTTGGAGATGTGGACTTCCAACACCGGAAGCCCGTCACAGGTGTTGAGCGCATCCAGGATCGCGACCGAGGTGTGCGAGTAGGCACCCGGGTTGATCACGATCCCGCAGTGGTTCAGCCGCGCCTCATGGATCCAGTCGACCAGCTCACCCTCGTGGTTGGACTGGCGGAGGTCCACGGTGCCCCCGTGCACGGCCGCCGCCTTGGCGCACAGGGCCTCGACGTCGGCGAGGGTGTCGGAGCCGTAGATCTCCGGCTGGCGCTGGCCGAGCAGATTCAGGTTGGGGCCGTTGAGGATCATGATCGGGGCGTTGGCCAGGGTGCGGGGCACGGTTCCTCCGGTCCGTTCAGGGTGGGCGATCCGGTGAGGACCGCTGCTCAGACCCGGTTTATCACGGTGCGGGGCCGGGTCGGCCGCCCGTACCCTCCCCGTATGACGACGCCCTCGTACCCGCCCAAGCCGTCACCCGGCGACCGCATAGCCGTGATCTCGCCCTCGTCCGGCCTGCCCGGGCTCTTCCCGCGCCCTCACGAGCTGGGACTGGAGCGGCTGAGCAAGGAGTACGGGCTCGAACCCGTCGAGTATCCGGCGACGCGCAAGATGGGCTCCACGCCGCAGGAGCGTGCCGACGACATCCACGCCGCCTTCGCCGACCCGGACATCAAGGCGATCGTCGCGTCGATCGGCGGTGACGACCAGATCACCGTACTGCCGCTGCTGGACCGGGAGTTGATTGCCGCGAACCCGAAGCCGTTCTTCGGGATGAGTGACAACACGAACCTGCTCGCGTTCCTGCGCAACGCCGGAATCGTCGGTTACCACGGTGCGACCGTGATGTGCGAGCTGGGCCGGCCCGGCGCCATGCACCCGCAGACCGCCGAGTCGCTGCGCGCGGCCCTGTTCACCTCGGGCGAGTACGAGTTGCGGCCCGCCGAGCGATGGAACGACGTCAACGGCGACTGGGCCGACCCGGCGACCTTCGACGCGGAACCGGAGACCCGGCCCGGCACCGGATGGACCTGGGTGAACCCCGACAGGGTGGTCGAGGGCCGCAGTTGGGGCGGATGTCTGGAGATCCTCGGCTGGCTGCTGATGGCCGACCGCGAGGTCGCGCACGACCTGACCGAGTACGACGGCGGTGTGCTCCTCCTGGAGACCTCGGAGGACCTGCCGAGTGCCACGGAGGTCTTCTCGACGATGCGCAACATGGGTGAGCGCGGCCTGCTCCAGCGGTTCTCCGCGCTGCTGATGGGCCGAGCGAGGACCTGGTCCCTCGAACGCCCCAACAGCCCACGGGAGGCCGCTCGTTACGCCGCCGGACAGCGCGAGGCCGTGCTGCACGCCATGCGGGCGTACGCCCCCCACGCCACGATCGTCCTCGATGTCGACTTCGGTCACACCGACCCCCAGCTCGTCATCCCCTACGGCGGCATCGTCCGCGTCGACGGTCCCGCCCGGCGCATCACCGTCACCTACTGACGCACACCGCGACCCCGCGCGCCCCCGTAACCCGTGATCACCGTGGGTAGTTGACGCGGCATGCACGACGTACGCACCGTAAAGGCACCCTCCATGCTGCGGCTCGCGGCCGCCTCGCTCGCCGGGACGGCCATCGAGTTCTACGACTTCTTCGTCTACGGGACCGCCGCGGCGCTGGTCCTGGGGCCGCTGTTCTTCCCGACGTTCTCGCCGGTGGCGGGGACGCTGGCCGCCTTCGGGACGTTCGGCGTGGGGTTCGTCGCCCGGCCGCTGGGATCGGTGCTGTTCGGGCACATCGGAGACCGGCACGGGCGCCGACCGGTCCTGGTCGCCTCCCTGTTGTTGACGGGCGCGTCCACGGTCGCGGTCGGCTGCGTGCCGGCCTACGACACCATCGGCGTCGCCGCTCCCGTGCTCCTCCTCGTGCTGCGCTTTCTGCAGGGGCTCGGGCTTGGCGGGGAGTGGGGCGGGGCCGTGCTGCTGACCGTGGAACACGCGCCCGCCGAACGGCGTGGCCTGTGGTCGAGCTTCCCGCAGATCGGGCCGGCGCTGGGTTTCCTGCTCGCCAACGGCGTGGTGCTGGCGCTGTCGGCGACGCTGTCCGAGGCGCAGTTCACGCAGTGGGGCTGGCGGGTGCCGTTCTGGGCGGCCGGGGTTCTGGCCGTGATGGGGCTGTGGCTGCGTTCCTCGCTCCCCGAGAGCCCCAGCTTCCTCGGGATCGACGACCACGCGCGCGTTCCGCTCGCCGAGGTGGCGCGTGACCACTGGCGGCTCGTCCTGCTCACCGCGGGGGCGCTCGCGGTCGGGTACGCGATCTTCTACGCCGTGACGACCTGGTCCCTCGCGTACGCCACGGAGCGGCTCGGAGTGAGCCGTACCGTCATGCTGACCTGCATCATGGCCGCGGTGTTGGTGAAGGGCTCGCTGACACCGGTGGCGGCACTGCTCGGCGACCGGTACGGACGGCGGCCACTGTGCCTGGCCGGGTGTGCGGGCGCCGCCGTGTGGATGTTCCCGATGGTCGCGCTCCTCGCTACGGGAGAGCCGGTGCTCATGTTCCTCGGTTTCCTGGGGGCGATGCTCGCCTTCATCACCATGTTCGCGGTGATCGCCGCGTATCTGCCGGAGCTGTACGAGCCTCGCGTGCGCTGCACGGGCGCCGCGGTCGGCTACAACCTCGGCGGGGTCGTCGGGGGCGCGCTGACGCCCCTCGTGGCGACCGCTCTCGTCGAGCAGGGCGGGCGGGTGCCGTGGGGTGTGGGCGCGTATCTGACAGGGGTCGCCCTGCTCAGCCTCGGGTGCTTCGCGCTGTTGCCCGAGACGCGGCCGGTGCCGGTCGTGGTGGCGGCGGAACCGGCCACCGGATGAGCGCGCGCGGTGCGGCTAGGGATTGATCGCCAGCTCCGGATACGCCGCGAACAGCACCAGATGGTCCCCTCCCTGGAGTGGCGTGGCCCGTCCCGGCACCACCGTCAGCACGGCGGCCAGGACAGCTCCCGCCAGGACCACGGTCGCCAGCGCGACGACCGCGCCGGGAAGGTCTCGGCCCCAGGTGAACAGCAGCATGACGACCGCGAGTACCGGCACGACGGACGTCCACCGTGTCGTGGACGACGCGAGCCGAGCGAGCATGCGGTGATCGTCGCAGAGGCGAACTGGCCCCGCACTCCAGGAGCGCGGGGCCAGTCGGCGTCACGTGAACTCGGTCACCGCGCCCGATGTGGTCAGGCCTCGATGCTGTCCTTCGGAGCGCCTTCGCCCTCCGCCTTCTCGGCCTCGGCTGCCGCCTGCTTCTTGGACGCCCGCAGGCTGGTGATCGTGGTGACGATCAGGACCGAGCAGATCACGCCGAGGGAGACCGGGATGCTGATCTCCGGGACGTGGACCCCGGACTCGTGCAGCGCGTGCAGGACCAGCTTGACGCCGATGAAGCCGAGGATGATCGACAGGCCGTAGCTGAGGTGGACCAGCTTCCTGAGCAGGCCGCCGATCAGGAAGTACAGCTGCCTCAGGCCCATCAGCGCGAACGCGTTGGCCGTGAACACGATGTACGGGTCCTGGGTCAGGCCGAAGATCGCGGGGATCGAGTCGAGGGCGAACAGGACGTCCGTCGTACCGATCGCGAGCATCACGACCAGCATCGGGGTCATGACCCGCTTGCCGTTCTCCTGGATCCACAGCTTCGTGCCGTGGTACCGGTCGGCCACACCGAAGCGGCGCTCGGCGGCCTTGAGCAGCTTGTTCTCCTCGAACTCCTCGTCCTCCTCGTCGGCCCGGGCCTCCTGGATGAGCTTCCAGGCGGTCCAGATCAGGAAGGCGCCGAAGAGGTAGAAGACCCACGCGAAGCTGGCGAGGATCGCGGCACCGGCGGCGATGAAGATCGCCCGGAGCACCAGGGCTATGAGGACACCGACCAGCAGCACCCGCTGCTGGTACTGCGAGGGCACCGCGAACTTCGCCATGATCAGGACGAAGACGAAGAGGTTGTCGACGCTCAGGGACTTCTCGGTGATGAAGCCCGCGAAGAACTCGCCGGACGGCTGACCGCCGGCGAAGACGAGCAGACCGAGACCGAAGAGTCCGGCCAGGACGATCCAGACGATCGTCCAGATCCCGGCTTCCTTGATGGACACGTCGTGCGGCTTGCGGCCGATGAAGAAGTCGACCGCGATGAGCGCGGCCAAGCCCAAGATCGTCAGGACCCACAGGGTCGGGGAAACATCCACTGCTGCCTCCGGCATTACGTAACGGCAAGTAACCAGCGTCGTCGCGCTGCCGGAGGTCTCTTCCACCCAGGATGGGCCGGCGCCCCGGGATCAGGCCTGATCCGTATTGACGGGTACGCCGCAGTCGACAGGGAGTACTCCCCTCCGTGGGAACAACGGTACCCAATCCCCAAGGAAAGGTAAAGCGATAAGCAAAAGAAAGGTCAAAACAGCTGGTCAGACGACTTTACGAGTACTTGGTACGAGCCATCGCGACCTGGCTGAGCACCTGCTGGAGTACCTGACTGCCGGACGGCACGAGCGAGGGCTCGTACGTCCAGGCGTGCCCGACCCACGGGTCGGCGAGGTGGTCGTCGGGCACCGGGGTGAGTCGCAGCAGCGAACGCCACAGAGGGTCGAGCAACGGGCCGTAGCCGGCAGCCTCCTCACGGTCCGCGACCATCATCAGGTGGACTCCGACGGCCGAACCCTCGTCCGCGAGGTAGCGGAGCTGGGTCACGGCGCGGTCGTCGAAGCCGTGCGGGAAGTCGTTCACGATCAGCAGCTGCTCGGCGGTGTCGAGGCCGGGCGGGAGCGAGTCGGCCGCGCCCGCGCGCACCGCCATCTGCACCAGATCGACGCGCTCGGTCAGCCGCGACAGAACGTCCGCCACCCCTGCCGCGCCGACGGCGGGCGGGGCGGCGAGCACGCCCGTCCGCACCAGTGGCGCGAGCGCCTGCGCGGCTGAGCCGGCGGGGTCGATGACGTGCACGGTGAACTCGCCCGCCGGATACACGGCCAGGAGCCGGGCCGCGTGCGCCACCGCCGTCTCCATGGCGAGGCGTCGCAGGTCGTGGGAGTCGGTGAACGAGCCGTCGAGCGATCCGGCGCGTCCGCTGTCGATCCACAGGCCCCGCTCCAGCGGCAGGCGGACCAGCAGCGGTATACGCAGCTCGGCGGCCTCGGGCAGATGGACGTCGCCCAGGCGCAGTGCCATGGGGACCTCCATCGGCACGCGATAGCCGTGCCACACGGGGTTGTCCCAGCGTGCGTACGCCGGCGGCAGCGCGGGCTCGACGACGTCGGCCTCGGCGGTGAGCTGGGCGAGGTCCCGGTCGAGGACCGCTCTGGCCTGGTCGACGAGCTGCGCGCGCTTGGCCTGGGCGGCCTCGCGTGCGGCGTCACCCTGCCCGCCGAGCCGGCTGCGCGGGTCGGAGAGAACCTGGTCGAGTTCCTTCTCCATCCGCGAGTCGGCGAAGTCGACGGCACTGCGGTACGCGGCCATGGTGCGGGCCAGGTCCTCGAACATGCCCCACACCTGGTTGTAGAGCCGCTCGTCCATGGACCACCCGGTGGCGTCCCCGGCGACCGGTTGTGGGGGCTGCCCGGGCTGCCCGGGCTGGGCCTGGGTCGGTGTCGTCGGAGGAGGAGGCGCCGCCTTCCGCCGGCGCGGGTGGCTGTAGTCGATCGGACCGCCGGGGGCGGCGCCGGGCGGTTGGGCGACGTGGGAGTGGTCCGCAGGCCCCGGCCCCTGCGGGTCTCCGGGCGGCTGTGGTGCTGCGGCCGCCGGGGTGCTCTGCGCGCCGTAGGGCGAGGCGGGCTGCTGGGGCCCACCGGCCACGGGAGTGCCCGATGTGCCATAGGGCGAGGCGGGCTGCTGAGGTGCACCGGGCTCCGGGGTGACCGGCGGGGCGTACGAAGGTGTGGGCTGCGGCGGGACGCCGGGAACCTGCCCGCCTGACGGGGGCGTGGGGTGCGGTGCGATGCCGGGGGTCTGCGGGCCGGACGGAGGCGTGGAGTGCGGTGCGACGCCGGGGGCCTGGGTTCCGTAGGCATTCGCCGGCAGTGGCGGTACGGCGGCGGAGGCGCCCTGGGCGGCGGGGTCGCCCTGGTCGCCGCCGGTGGCCGGTGCGGTCGTCTGGCGGGAACGGTCGGCCTCGGCCGGGCGCGGCGGTGCCGGGAGTGAGCGGGCCACTCCCTGGGCCACCGCTTCGTTGATGCCGCTCGCCAGTCGGTGCGCCTCGGACAGTCCCTGGTCGGCGAGGAGATCGCCGAGCCCGCCCGCGTACCCCTGGCCGACGGCACGCACCTTCCAGGCGCCCTGCCGGCGGTACAGCTCCAGGGCGACGACAGCCGACTCGGCGTCCAGGCCGGTGATCGTGTAGCTGGCGATCTCGGTGCCGTCGAGGTCGGTGACCGCGACGAACGGGGCGGCGACGGCGCCGAAGCCCATCGGTCCCGCACCGCCCGCCGCGGGCAGGGCGAGCAGCACGTCGACCCGGTGCACGGCCTCCGGCACGGCGCCGAGGTCGACCGCGAGGCGATGGTCGGCGGCCGCCTGACGGGAGACCTCCAGCCCCGGCAGGGTGGGGGCGCCCGGGTGGGCGACCCACTCGACGCCGTGCACCTTGCCGTGCTCGTCGCCGAGCGTGGCCCCCACCACGACCGGCGTGCCGGCCGCGACCCTGATCTCCAGACGGGCCTGGGAGAGCGGGTGGTTCTGCCCCCGCACCAGCTCGGCCGCCATCGCCTTCCCCCTGTGTCCTTGTGTCGTGTGCTGCCCGCCGAGCCGCCCCTACAGGTGCGGCAGGATGGCCGGCATCAGGTCCTGGAAGGTGCGGCCGTTGGCAGGAGTGCCAAGGGCCGTCATCGTCCAGCCGGGGCCCGTGCGGTGCACCTTGGCCATGATCTGGGCCGTGTACGCGCCGCCGCCCGCGAGCGTGTAGCGGGCGAGCTCCTGGCCGTTCGTCTCGTCGACCAGACGGCAGAACGCGTTCTGCACTTCCTGGAAGGTCTGGCCCGTGAAGGAGTTCACGGTGAAGACGATCTGGTCGATGTGGACCGGCACCCGTGACAGGTCGACGAGGATCGCCTCGTCGTCGCCACCCTGGCCCACGCCGCCGACCAGGTTGTCGCCGGTGTGGCGCACCGAGCCGTCGTCGCTCACGAGGTGACGGAAGAAGACGACGTCGACCGGCTGCTTGTCCGCGAACAGGACGGCCGAGGCGTCGAGGTCGACCTCACGGGTACGCGAGCCGAACAGCCCACGCCGGGGAGCCGCCTGCCAGCCGAGGCCCATACGTACCGCCGTCAGGCTGCCGCCGTCGGACTTCTGCAGGCTGATGGCCTGACCCTTGGTCAGATTGACGCCGCCACCGGGCGCGCCGCCCTTGGATACGTCCACCACGCGCTGATCCCCTCTCGTATTTCCCCTGTTGCCGCGGGATCCGCGGATGACCAGCACCCTATGCAGAGCCACTGACAGTGCCGTACCCCGGTCCACACTTTGTGTCGGTCTTGCAACACAGCGCGTGTGCGCGGGGTGGCGGGCACCTCCGGTGGCGCCGGTTCCGGCCGGTGACCGGCGCCCTGTCGGTCCGTCAGGCCAGGCCGGCTTCCCTCATCTGGCGGAGTTCCTTCTTCATCTCGGAGACCTCGTCGCGCAGTCGGGCCGCGATCTCGAACTGGAGGTCGGCGGCGGCGGCGCGCATGCGCTCGGTCATCTCCTCGATCTGCCCGGCGAGCTCGGCCGCGGGACGGTCGGTCGGCACCGTCTCCTTGGACTTGCCCTTGGCGGCCTTGGTGCCCTTGGCCGCCTTGCCACCGAGGGCGGGCACGGGTGCCTTGGCGCCCTTGCCCTCCTTCAGCTTGCGGTAGCCGGAGCCGAGCAGCTGCTCGGTGTCGATGTCCTCGCGGGCGATCTGCGCGACGATGTCGTTGATCTTCTTGCGGAGCGGCTGGGGGTCGATGCCCCGTTCCTTGTTGTACGCGACCTGCTTCTCCCGGCGGCGGTTGGTCTCCTCGATGGCCTTCTCCATCGCCGGGGTGATCTTGTCGGCGTACATGTGGACCTGGCCGGAGACATTGCGCGCCGCGCGGCCGATGGTCTGGATGAGGGAGGTGCCGGAGCGCAGGAAGCCTTCCTTGTCGGCGTCGAGGATCGCCACCAGGGACACCTCGGGCAGGTCGAGGCCCTCGCGGAGGAGGTTGATGCCGACGAGCACGTCGAACTCGCCGGACCGCAGTTCGCGCAGCAGTTCGACGCGGCGCAGCGTGTCGACGTCGCTGTGCAGATAGCGGACCTGGATGCCGAGTTCCAGGAAGTAGTCAGTGAGGTCCTCGGACATCTTCTTGGTGAGGGTGGTGACCAGGACGCGCTCGTCCTTCTCGACGCGCTCCCGGATCTCGTGCACCAGGTCGTCGATCTGGCCCTCGGTGGGCTTGACGACGACCTCCGGGTCGATCAGGCCGGTGGGGCGGATGATCTGTTCGACGGCGCCCTGCCCGCGGGAGAGCTCGTACTTGCCGGGGGTCGCCGAAAGGTAGACGGTCTGTCCGGTGCGCTCCTGGAACTCCTCCCACTTCAGGGGGCGGTTGTCCAGGGCGGAGGGCAGCCGGAAACCGTGGTCGACGAGGGTGCGCTTGCGGGAGGCGTCGCCCTCGTACATGGCGCCGATCTGCGGGACGGTGACGTGGGACTCGTCGATGACGAGCAGGAAGTCGTCGGGGAAGTAGTCCAGCAGCGTGTTGGGCGGGGAGCCGGGCTCCCGGCCGTCGAAGTGCATGGAGTAGTTCTCGACACCGGAGCAGGAGCCGATCTGGCGGAGCATCTCCAGGTCGTACGTCGTGCGCATCCTCAGGCGCTGGGCCTCCAGGAGCTTGCCCTGCTTCTCCAGCTCGGACAGGCGCTCCCCCAGCTCCTTCTCGATGTCGTTGGCGGCCCGCTCCAGGCGCTCGGGGCCCGCGACGTAGTGGGAGGCCGGGAAGACGTACAGCTGCTGGTCGTCGCTGATGATCTCGCCGGTGAGCGGGTGCAGGGTGGACAGGGCCTCGATCTCGTCGCCGAACATCTCGATGCGGACGGCGAGCTCCTCGTAGACCGGGAAGATCTCGATGGTGTCGCCGCGGACGCGGAAGGTGCCGCGGGAGAAGGCCAGGTCGTTGCGCGTGTACTGGATGTCCACGAAGCGGCGCAGCAGTTGGTCCCGGTCGACCTCGTCTCCGACTCTGAGGGGGACCATGCGGTCCACGTACTCCTGTGGGGTACCGAGACCGTAGATGCAGGAGACCGAGGCGACCACGACGACGTCACGGCGGGTGAGCAGCGAGTTCGTCGCGGAGTGGCGCAGCCGCTCGACCTCCTCGTTGATCGAGGAGTCCTTCTCGATGTAGGTGTCCGACTGGGGGACGTAGGCCTCGGGCTGGTAGTAGTCGTAGTACGAGACGAAGTACTCGACGGCGTTGTTCGGGAGGAGCTCCCGGAACTCGTTCGCCAGCTGGGCGGCCAGGGTCTTGTTCGGCGCCATCACGAGCGTGGGACGCTGGAGCTTCTCGATCATCCACGCCGTGGTGGCGGACTTGCCGGTGCCGGTCGCGCCGAGCAGGACGACGTCCTTCTCACCGGCCTCGATGCGCCGGGCGAGCTCGGCGATGGCCGCGGGCTGGTCGCCGCTGGGCTGGTACGGGCTGACGACCTCGAAGGGCGCCACCGTGCGTTCGATGTGGGAAACGGGCCGCATGCCACCAACCGTACGACCCCCCACTGACAACGCGGCCGGATCAGCGGTTCTGCGGGGTGCGGTAGTCCTGGTGGTCCATGCGGCGGGTGCGCAGGGAGGGGCGGCGGGCGGGCGGGTGCGAGACGAGCTCGCGCGCGGGGACACCTGGCTTGTTCTCGACGGGTGGGGAGGGCTTCCCCATGATCATCAGCGGATCGAACATCACGACGACGCCCGCCAGCAGCAGGAAGGCGAGCGGGCCGATCATCATCGGCGCGATCAGGGAGGCCGCGGAGTCGCCCCCGGTGGGGGCCGTGGAGCTGTGCAGATGAACCCTGAGGGCGGCCATGCCCGTGTAGTGCATACCGGTCACGGCGAGCCCCATGACGAGGCTCGCGCCGACGCTCCACAGGAACCCCCGCACCTGTCCGGCGGCCCACAGGGCGGCCGTGGCGGCGACGACCGCTATGACGACGGACGCGGCCACGGTGAAGGTGTTGTACTCCAGCTTGCCGTTCAGACGCATACCCGCCATGCCCAGGTAGTGCATCGAGGCGACTCCGAGACCGGTGATGGCGCCCCCGGTCATCAGGGCCGTACCGGACGCGCCCCGGTAGCCGACGATGAAGATCCCGAGGCCCACCATGACGATGGCGACGCCCAGACTCGCGAAGGTCATCGACCTGTCGTAGTGGATCGGCGCCTGCTCGACCTTGAAGCCCATCATCGCGATGAAGTGCATGGTCCATATGCCCGAGCCGATCGCGGCCGAGCCGAGGGCCAGCCAGGCGGGGCGCCAGGAGTTGCCGACCAGCATGGATCTGGTGGTGCAGCGCAGGCCGAGGGCACCGCCCAGGCAGGCCATGAGATAGGCCACCACCGGTGTGACGAGTCCGTAGCTGAATCCGTCGACCGTGCCTTGCATGCGCGGCTGTCCTTCCGCCCTCTTGCGTCCCGGAATGCCCTGATGTTCGCCCCTTCCCAGGACCGCCCGAGCGGTCGGGGTTGAGGCAGAGAGTATGACCCCCACCGGAATGGTCGAACGACTTTCCGGCAAAGAAACACGCCCTTGCCGCAGTTGTGCGCTACCCGTGTGCGGACTTGGGGCAACCCCATTCAAGTTGTGGCCATTCTGTACCCGCCTCCCGTTGACTCTCTGCTGTCACAGTTGAGCTGTCCGTGATCGCTCGACGCGAGGAGTACGCATGCACGCGCGCGCAGTTGCCGCCACGACCACCGCGCTCGTGGGGGCCGCCGCCTTCCTGCCTCCCACCTCCGCCGTCCGGGCCGACGGCGAACGGCCCACGGTCATCGCCCACAGAGGCGCCTCCGCCTACGCACCCGAGAACACCCTGGCCGCCGTCGACAAGGCGGCCGCGCTGGGCATCGACTGGGTCGAGAACGACGTCCAGCGCACCAAGGACGGCCGGCTCGTCGTCCTTCACGACGACAATCTGCGGCGCACCACCGACGTCGAGGAGGTCTTCCCCGACCGGGCGCCATGGAAGGTGCGGGACTTCACCGCCGCCGAGATCGCGCGCCTCGACGCGGGAAGCTGGTTCGGCCCCGCCTATGCGGGCGCGCGTGTGCCCACGCTCGAGCGGTACGTGCGTCGCGTCGAGGTTCACCACCAGAAGCTGCTCCTGGAGATCAAGAACCCGGACCTGTACCCGGGCATCGAGGGCCAGACCCTCAAGGTCCTCGGCAACGAGGGGTGGCTCGACCAGCGGCACATCGCGGGCCGGCTGATCGTGCAGAGCTTCAGCGCGGCCAGTGTGCGCGCGGTCCACAAGCTGAAGCCCGGCGTGAAGACCGGGCTCCTCGGTACGCCGCCCGTGGCGGACCTCGACGCTTACGCGGCCTTCGCCGACCAGATCAACCCCTCGCACGGCTCCCTCTCGAAGGGGTACGTCTCGGCCGTCCACGCCTTCACCGGTCCGCACGGCAGGCCGCTGCAGGTCTTCGCCTGGACCGTCGACACCGCTGCCGCCGCCCACCGGGTGGCCCGGTACGACGTCGACGGCGTCATCAGCAACAAGCCGGACCTGGTGGGCGCGGCACTGCGCCGGGGCTGACGGCCCTCACCCGAGCAGCCCCGGGGGCCCTCGCCGGGGGCTCCCGCGCTCCCCCGGGCGTTGTCAGTGGCGGGTCGTACGGTGGGTCGCATGAACAGCCATGGGCAGGACGAGCAGCAGGTCGTGTGGACCGTCGTCGCCACCGGCATCGGTCCGCTGCTGCTGGCCGCGACCCGCGAGGGTCTGGTCAACGTGGTGTTCCACGCCACGGACGCGGTCCGCGACAAAGCGTTGGACCGGCTGGCGTCCCGGCTGGGCGGCGAGCCCGTCGAGGCGCCCGGCTCCCCGCTGCTGGCCGAGGCGATACGCCAGGTGGAGGCGTACTTCGCGGGCGATCGGCACGACTTCGAGCTGCCGCTGGACTGGTCACTGATCTCGGGGTTCAACCGGCAGGTGCTGCGCGAACTGGCGTCCGGCGTCCCGTTCGGCAAGGTCGTCGGGTACGGCGATCTGGCGGGGCGCGTGGGGCAGCCGGGCGCGGCCCAGGCGGTGGGCGTGGCGATGGGCTCCAATCCGCTGCCGGTCGTCGTGCCCTGTCACCGGGTCGTGGAGAGCGACGGCGGCATCGGCGGGTTCGGGGGCGGCCTGGAGACCAAGCGGAAGCTGCTGGCCCTGGAGGGCGTGCTGCCCGAGCCGCTGTTCTAGCCGAGGCCGGCCTGACGTCCCGCGCGGGGGCCACGCCACGTGCGCGTGGCCCCCGCGCACGCTAGGCGTAGTGCCGCGCCTCGAAGACGTTCCCGTCCGGGTCGCGGAAGTAGAAGCTCCGCCGGGCCGACCCGCGGGCGCCGAAGGAGTCGTACGAGAAGTCCGAGACGGGGACCGACCGTTCTTCCAGGCGGGCGCGCAGTTCCTCGAAGGCGTCGCCGGGCAGGGCCAGGCAGACGTGGTTGACCGGGTGGCCCGCACTGTCGGCGGCGCCGGGGACCATCTTCATGCGCTCCGCCATGGCGAGCGGCATGAGGTCGAAGATGGTCTCGTCGTTGAGCCGTACGGAGGGAAAGGGTTCCCTCCCCGCGGCGAATTCGGTGAGCCTCATGGGTTCCAGGCCGACCGCCTTCTCGTAGAAGTCGGCCGCCGCCACCGGGTCGTGCACCCAGAGGACGACATGGTCGAGACGTGTGGTGTTGTCCGTCATGGACCCCAGGCTGGTGTCGTCCCCCACAGGCCCGCAAGGGTTTGACCGGGCGCGCCGCCCGCCAGAGATGAGGGAAGACCGACCGACGAGAGGCAGGCACGTGGTGCTGGTGGTGTCCGAGGAAGTGCGTGACGCGATCAACGCGCGTCGACCCGTGGTGGCGCTGGAGTCCACGATCATCGCGCACGGGCTGCCGCGCCCGCGCAATCTGCAGGTGGCACTGGAGCTGGAGGACGTCGTACGGCAGGAGGGTGCCGTGCCCGCGACGATCGCCGTGCTGGACGGGCGGCCCCATGTCGGCCTGGACAAGCAGCAGTTGGAGCGGGTCGCGAACGAGGACGGCATCCGCAAGCTGGGTCATCGCGACCTGCCGCTCGCGGTGGCCGGCGGCGCGAGCGGGGCGACCACGGTGTCGGCGACCGCGTTGCTGGCGGCCCTGGCGGGCGTACGGGTGTTCGCCACCGGTGGGCTCGGCGGGGTGCACCGGGAGTGGACGGTGACGCAGGACGAGTCGGCCGACCTCGGCCTGCTGGCCCGGACGCGGATCACGGTGGTGTGCGCGGGCGTGAAGTCGATCCTGGACGTGCCGGCGACCCTGCAGCGGCTGGAGACGCTGGGCGTGGCGGTGGCCGGGTACGGCACGGACCGGTTCCCCGGCTTCTACCTGTCGGACTCGGGACATCCCGTGGAGTGGACGCTGGACAGCCCCGGGCAGGTGGCGGACGTCATGCGGGCGCAGGACGCGGTCGGCGGGCCAGAGTCGGCGCTGATCGTCGCCAATCCGGTGCCCGAGCGGGAGCAGCTGGATCCCGAGCTGCACGCGCGTGTGCTCGCCGACGCGTTGCACGCGTGCGAGGAGGAGGGGGTCACGGGGCAGGGAGTCACGCCGTTCCTGCTGAACCACCTGGTGCGGCACACCGACGGTGCCTCGCTGGCCGCGAATCTCGCGGCGGTGCGCGGCAACGTACGGCTGGCCGCGCGGATCGCGGCGGCCTGGGCCGGAGCGTGACGGCGCGGCGACCTGGGCGCGGTGGGGCCGCCGCGCCGGATCACCGGCGCGGCGGAGGGTCCCCGGACGGCGCGCTACTGGTCGTGGGGGACGTCATCACGGACGTCGTGGCCCGGCACCGGGGTCCTCTCGCGACGGGTACCGACACGGCGGCGACGATCCGGACGGTGCCGGGCGGCGCGGGTGCCAACGTGGCCTGCTGGGCCGCTCACCGGGGCAGTGCCGAGGTGCGGCTGCTCGGACGAGTGGGCACGGACTCGGTNGACGGCGCGCTACTGGTCGTGGGGGACGTCATCACGGACGTCGTGGCCCGGCACCGGGGTCCTCTCGCGACGGGTACCGACACGGCGGCGACGATCCGGACGGTGCCGGGCGGCGCGGGTGCCAACGTGGCCTGCTGGGCCGCTCACCGGGGCAGTGCCGAGGTGCGGCTGCTCGGACGAGTGGGCACGGACTCGGTCGCCTGGCACGAACGCGAGCTGGCCGCGTGCGGTGTACGGCCCCGGCTGGTCGTCGACCCCGAGGCGGCGACCGGGACGGTGATCTGCCTCGTCGACGAGGGGGCCGCCGCGGAGCGGACGCTCATCACGGACAGCGGGGCGTCGCTGCGGCTCGCGCCCGACGACTGGTCGGACACGCTGCTCGACGGGGTGGCGTGGCTGCATCTGTCGGGCTACCTGCTGTTCTCCGAGCCGAGCCGCGCGCTGGTGGCGGTCGCCACGGAGGCGGCACGCGCGCGTGGAGTGCCGGTGAGCCTGGATCCGGCGTCGGCCGGTTTCCTCGTGGAACTGGGGGTCGACCGCTTCCTGACGTGTGTCGAGGGCGTCGACGTTCTGCTGCCCAGCCGTGACGAGGCATGCCTGCTGACGGGATTGTCCGAGGCGGCGGACGCGGCGGCCAAGCTGAGCCGTCACGTCCCGCTGGTCGTCGTCAAGCACGGCGCGGAGGGTGCGCTGGTGGCCCGCTCCGGCACCGTGATCGCCCATGTTCCGGCGGTACCGGCGACGCCCCGGGACACCACCGGGGCCGGCGACGCCTTCACGGGTGCCTTCCTCGCCGCCCTCCTCGGGGGCGCCGGACCCGAGGCCGCGGCGGCGGAGGGCTGCCGGGCGGGGGCCGTGGCGGTCGGGCTGGTGGGGGGCCGGCCGCCGGTGGAGGAGTGACGTGAGCGGACGGCTCGGATCGGACGGCCCGATACTACGGCCGCCACGCTGCTCCGGCCCGTACCGCCGCCGGCTGCCGGCGTCCTTTCCAGGGCGTCCTCCGGTTCCCTGTCAGCCTTCTAAGCCTTGCGCCCCCACGCCGAGATCATCGGTGCCGTGGCGAGGTCCATGCTGCCGGAGGCCACGTTCGTGAGGTGCTGGTCGATGTCCTGGTCCGTGGCGATGCCCTCGGTGACGAGCTGTCCGCGGATCTGGCGGATCGTGGCGGATTCCAGCGCGGCGCAGGCGGGCGAGGTGACCGGGAAGTACGCGTCGGCCTCCACCCGGCGCAGGCCCGCCTCGCGGAGCAGACGCGGAAGCCTGCGGCCGTAGGCGAGGTCCGCGCCCCGGTCGGCGAGCAGTTGCCGGAAGCCCTGCCGCAGCCGGTTCGCCAGCTGCTGCTCGGGGCCGTGCTCGTCGGGGCAGAGCAGCGGCTGCAGTGAGGGGTCGGCGTCCTCGACCAGGATCCGGCCGCCGGGCCGCAGGGCCTTGACCATGGACCGCAACGCCTTTTCACGGTCCGGCACATGGACGAGGACGAGACGGGCGTGGACCAGGTCGAACCCCTCTCCCGGCGGCTCCTGCGCGCCCACGTCGTGGACGCGTACCTCGACCGGCGGCCGGGCGGCCGCGGCAAGGCGGGAGGTCTCGATGTCGGTCGCGACGACCCGTCCGGTCGGGCCGACCTTCTTGGCCAGCCAGGACACCACGGAGGTGCCGCCGGCACCGACCTCCCAGCACCGCCAGCCCGATCCGATGCCGAACGCTTCGAGGTGCCGGAAGGTCGTGGGGTCGAAGAGGGTGGCGAAGGCGTCGAAACGCTCCGCCGCCTCGCTCTGCCGGTTGTCGAGGAGATACCCGTCGGTTCGCGTCATGCCGCGATCATCCCAGTTGCCCGTCTTGTTCGGAGTGGTCGACGCGGCGCCCACGACGAGATGGCGGACGCCCGGCCCGTCAGGGTCCGCCCTGGCCACGGCCGAATCCGTCGTCCACAGCCGGGAACAAAGCGGAACCCCTTGTTCCCACAGGCTTACCCGGCCCACACCCCGAGCTGGCAAACTGGCTCGCCAGGGCGCGGAAACGCGGCACGGGGGAGATCCACGCAAGGAGATCCAGATGTCCATGGCAGGGAATCTGCGGAAGGTCACAGGCCTCGGCAGGGTCGGCGGCCTCCGCAAGGTGGCACGGCTGGCACGGCGGCGCCCGCGCGTCGACCTGAGCCACCCGGCCCGGTCCCCGCTGGGCTCCTCGGTGGTGAACTGCGTGACGTACCGGGACGGCGTCCGGATGCCGGCCGGCGTCGATCTGGTGGACGCCGTGGACCGGGTGCGCAAGAACCGTCACGGCTTCGTCTGGCTCGGTCTCCACGAGCCGACGGACGAGGAGTTTGCGGGGATCGCGGAGCTTTTCGACCTGCATCCGCTGGCGGTCGAGGACGCGGTCGAGGCCCACCAGCGCCCCAAGCTGGAGCGCTACGACGAGACACTGTTCGCGGTGTTCAAGACGGTCTGCTACGTGGAACACGAGGAACTCACGGCCACCAGCGAGGTGGTCAACACCGGCGAGATCATGGTGTTCGTCGGCCACGACTTCGTGATCACGGTACGACACGGACGGCACGGCTCACTGGGCCCGCTGCGCGAGGAGCTGGAGGCCGCTCCCGAGCAGCTCGCCAAGGGACCGGCCGCCGTGCTGCACGCGCTCGCGGACCACGTGGTCGACGACTATCTGCACGTCACCGATGCCGTGCAGGCGGACATCGACCTGGTCGAGATGGCCGTCTTCGCGGAGAACGGCGCGCGCGTCGACGCCGGGCGCATCTACCAGCTCAAGCGTGAACTCCTGGAGCTGAAGCGGGCGGTGGTCCCTCTCACCCGGCCGCTCGAGGATCTCGCCACCCGGCCGATCCGGGTGGTCGATCCGGAGATACAGGCCTACTTCCGCGACGTCTCCGACCATCTGCTGCGGGCCAAGGAACAGATCGCCGCGTTCGACGAACTGCTCAACTCGATTCTGCAGGCGCACCTCGCGCAGGTGACGGTCGCGCAGAACGAGGACATGCGGAAGATCACGGCGTGGGCCGCGATCGTCGCCGTACCCACGATGATCTGCGGGGTGTACGGCATGAACTTCGACCACATGCCGGAGCTGCACTGGCGGTACGGCTACGGCATGGTGATCGGCGTGATATCCGTCGGGTGTCTGGCGCTGTATCGCGGCTTCCGGCGCAACGGCTGGCTCTGAAAACAGGAGCCGTCGCCCGGCAACGGAGTCAGTGGCGGCCGGGTGTCCTGGCGTAGACGCTCTCGGCCCAGGTCGCGATCTGGTCCTCCGCCAGGTTCCGGGCCAGGTCGGCCTCGCTGATCATGCCGACGAGGCGCTTGTTCTCGATGACGGGCAGTCGGCGGATCTGGTGCTCCTGCATCTCGTGGAGCACCTCGCTGACATCGGCGTCGGCGTCGATCCAGCGTGGGGTTCCGTGGGCCATCTCACCCGCCGTGACCCTGGCCGGGTCGTGGCCCAGGGCCACGCAGCCGACGACGATGTCGCGGTCGGTGAGGATGCCGCAGAGCCGTTCGTTCTCGTCGCTGATGGGCAGTGCTCCGACGTTCAGCTCGCGCATCAGCTGGGCGGCGCGGTCCAGGGTTTCGTGGGCGGGGATCCACTGGGCACCACGGTGCATGATGTCTCCGGCGGTGGTCATGAAGTACCTCCCGGTGCCGGGCTGGCCGGCGCGGCACGAGGGAGAGCACCGCAGGTCCCGGCCCCCTACATTCTCGCCGCGCGGCCAGGCGCACGCACCCCGGAGCTCACGCACCCGAGAGGCTGATGCGGGGGCGCGACGGAGATCGCGCGCCTACTGGCGTCCGTCGGTGGAGGAGACGCCGAAATCCCTGGCCGACGCCGGCTCGATCAGCCCTTCCACGCCGGGTGTCGTGGGTCGTCGGCGCGTACCAGGACGTCGGCCGTGCCGGCCGGGTCGGTCTCGTCCTCGTAGCGCTCGAAGGCGGGGAGGGTCCACTGCTCGGCCTCCGGGGTGCGGCGGCGCAGGGCGCCGGACGAGAGGAGGACGTGGACGGCCAGGTCGAAGGGGAACCAGTGACGCAGCAGGAGGGGGCCGTGCAGCAACAGGAAGCCACCTGGAGGGAGTTGGACATAGGGGCTGCGGGTGGCGCGATCGGTGGCCGGGTCCCACAGGTCGGGCAGGACGCGACCGTCGCCGTCGGGTTCGAGGGGGCCGAAGACCTCTCGCCAGAGGGCACCGGTGTCGAACCAGCCGTCGTAGTAGGCCTCCACGTCCTGGTGGCCGTACTCCAGGCGGAGCGAGGCGGGACGCAGGAAACCGTGCGTGCCGACGACCAGCGAGGGGCGGCCGCGCAGGCGCAGGGCCTCGCAGACGCGGTCGGCGAGGTCTCCCGGGCGGGCGGCAGGGGCGCCGTCGAACGCGATGCGCGGCCAGGGGCTGCCGTCAGCCGGCTTCAGGTCGAGCAGTCGCTCGGCCAGGAGGTCGCCGAGCCGGTCCCAGGTGATCGCTTCGAGTCGCACAGGGCCCATGATGCGTCAGGCCGCGGCGGCTGGTCGCCGTCGGACTGTGCACGGACCGGGCCGCCGGACGGCCGGGGAGCCGGACTCCCGGGTCGCCGGACGGCCGAGGCGACCAGGGCGGCCGGGACGGACCGGGTCGCCGGGGCAGCCGGTGGTGGACGGCCCCGAGGCGTCCCCGCCGACGACACGTGCCTTCGCGCCGACGCTCACGGCAGGTCTCGGGCGTCGACGGCGGCTGCGGGGCCGGCGAGGGCCTTGTCGCCCGGGTGCTGCTCACGCCGGGCGGCGGCCGTACGGAGCCGGCAGTACAGGCTCGGGGCGAGCGGGCTCCCGAGGGTGCCGGTTCGGCCGCCTTGGCTGTCCAGCCGTGTGCCCGTCTTGCGGTTCCGGTGCCGGAGATGCCGGGACACCGGAACCGCGACATCGGAAGCCGGTGTCGGTGGCCTGTCCTGAGGGCACGGGTGTGGCCTAGTCGGGCGCGGAGCGCGTAGTTCGGGGCGTCCGCTGCGGGCATGAAGACCGTATGGCAGCTCTCACAACTCCCGCGCCTCGGACCGGGCTTCTCGTCATCCAGCCGCTGCGCGGACGGCACTGCGCGGAGTGCCGCGGCGGGCCGTTGTCACTGCTCGTGCTGGAGGACGGTGCGCCGCGGTGCCTCGACTGTGCGGATCTCGGGCACCTGGTGTTCCTGCCGCGCGGCGACACGGCCCTGACGCGCCGGTCGCGGGAGGAGAGTGCGTTGTCGGCGGTGGTCGTACGGTTCAACCGGCGCAAGGGCCGTTACGAACGGCAGGGCGTGCTCGTCGAGGAGGCGGGGCTCGCCCGGGCCGAGAGGCGGTGCCTGGCGGACGCGGAGGCACGTCGGCGACGCCGGGTGCGGGACGCCGCGCGGCGGGCGGCTCAGGACTCGCGGTTCGCCGATGCCTTCGCGGCGGAGATACGGCGGCTCTTCCCGGGGTGCCCGGCGGACAGGGCGCGGGCGATCGCCGAACACGCCTCGGCTCGGGGCAGCGGGCGGGTGGGGCGGAGTGCGGCGGGCCGCGCGTTGTCCGACGGGGCGGTGATCTCGGCGGTCGTGGCGTCCGTACGGCATGTGGACACGCCCTACGACCAGTTGCTGATGAGCGGGGTGGCACGGCACGAGGCGCGACGGCGGATCGCGGCGGGGGTGGAGACGGTGCTGCGGGGATGGCGGGCGGAGGCGGTGACGGGGGCGGAGGCTGAGGCGGAGGCGGAGGTCGGCTGAGGGATGGACGCCGCGGGCGGAGCCCTGGACGCTCGCGCATGCCCGCGCGCTGTTCGGGCATGGTTCGTGGGTCCGGGCCGGGGATTCACTTGTGGTGACCGGTGGTGCCGGGCGGTGCCGGGCGAGAGCTCGGCTGGACGTGGGAGTGGGTGTCGGGATGATCGAGGGACCGTATTTCGCACTGACCGTGCTGGGTGTGCTGGGGACCGGGCTGGTGGCCGGGGTCTTCTGCGGGTTCTCGACGTTCGTGATGCGGGGGCTCGCCGCACTGCCGCCCGCGCAGGGGGTCGCCGCGATGAACGCGATCAACGTGAGTGCGGTGCGGCCGGCGTTCATGGTCGTGTTCGCCGGGTCGGCGGTGCTGTGCGCGGTGATCGCGGTGGTGACGTTCGTGCTGTGGCCGGACGAGGGGACGGTGGAGCTGCTGGTGGGCAGCGGGCTGTACCTCTTCGGCGTGTTCGGGCTGACCATGGTGGCGAACGTGCCGCGCAACGACGCGCTGGCCAAGCTGGATCCGGGCACGCGGGAGGCGGCAGCGTACTGGCCGACGTACGTCCGTGAATGGACGCTGTGGAACCACGTCCGCACGGTCGCCTCGGCCGCCGCGGCGGTGGCGTACATGCTGGCTCTCACCTGATGACTCACCTGATGACAGGGCCCTGCAGCCGTGTGGAAGGCACTGTCCGACGCTCTGCGCGAGTGGCCGACGGGACGTATCGTGGCCGGAAGAAGTTGCGCAGCAGTACCGGAGGAGAATCCGACACAGCGCCGGAAGACGTTCCGAAAGAGTGCCGCCCGATGACGCACGGCCACGTCGGACGCGCAAGCGTCGCACGCGTACGCAAGGAAGACGCTCATGGCCGATCCCAAGGGATTCATGACCACGCCTCGCCAGGACTGGCCGCGCAGGCCGGTGGAGGAGCGGGTCCGGGACTGGGACGAGGTGTACGTCCCCGGGGCGCTGCTGCCCATCATCAGTAAGCAGGCCGACCGCTGCATGGACTGCGGCATCCCCTTCTGTCACGACGCCTGTCCGCTCGGCAACCTGATACCCGAGTGGAACGACCTGGTGTCGCGGGAGGACTGGCGTGCGGCCGCCGACCGGCTGCACGCGACCAACAACTTCCCCGAGTTCACCGGCCGGTTGTGCCCGGCGCCCTGCGAGACGGGGTGTGTGCTGGCCATCAACCAGCCGGCGGTCACCATCAAGAACGTCGAGGTCGCCATCGCCGACCGGGCATGGGAGTCCGGGTTCGCGCCGCCGCGGCCGCCGGACCGGCTGTCCGGGCGGACGGTCGCGGTGATCGGGTCGGGGCCCACCGGGCTGGCCGCGGCACAGCAGTTGACCCGGGCGGGGCACACGGTCGCCGTGTACGAGAGGGACGACCGGCTCGGCGGGCTGATGCGGTACGGCATCCCCGGGTTCAAGATGGAGAAGCACCATCTGGAGCGGCGGATCGAGCAGATGCGGGCCGAGGGCACGAAGTTCCGTACGTCGACCGCGGTCGGGCAAGACATCGGCGCCGCCGAGCTGCGGGCCCGCTACGACGCCGTGGTGATCGCCACCGGAGCGACCGCCTGGCGTGAACTGGACGTACCTGGGCGGGAGTTGACCGGCATCCACCAGGCGATGGAGTACCTGCCGCTGGCCAACCGGGTGTGCGAGGGAGATCTTGAGGTCTCGCCGGTGTCCGCCGCCGGGAAGCATGTCGTGATCGTCGGCGGTGGTGACACGGGGGCCGACTGTCTGGGCACGGCGGTGCGGGAAGCGGCCGCGTCCGTGACGCAGTTGGACATCTACGCGCAGCCGGGCGCCGAGCGGGACGAGGACACCGATCCCTGGCCGACGTATCCGAAGGTCTACCGGCTGTCGGCCGCGCACGAGGAGGCCGGCGCGCTGCGGACGGCCCCGGCGGCGGACGCGGACGCGCGGCTGTTCGCGGCGTCCACGCTGCGCTTCACCGGGGATGCCGACGGGCACGTACGGTCGCTGCATCTGGTCGAGGTCGACGCGCGGCGCCGGCCCGTGCCGGACACCGGGCGGACCCTGCCCGCCGACCTCGTGCTCCTCGCCCTCGGTTTCTCCGGGCCCGACCGGACCGACGGCCTCGTCGACCAGCTGGGGCTGGAGCTGGAGCCGCGCGGGACGCTCACGCGGGACGCCGGCTTCGCGACCAACGTCCCCGGCGTGTTCGCCGCCGGAGACGCCGCGCGCGGTCAGTCGCTGATCGTGTGGGCCATCGCCGAGGGGCGGGCGGTGGCGGCGGCCGTCGACCGCCATCTGACGGGGAGTTCGCGGCTGCCCGCACCGATCGGTCCGTACGACCGGCCCATGGTCGTGTAGCGCCCGAACGCCTAGCGGCGCTCGTCCGTCCCCGCCACCTTGCCCGTGGACAGGGCCACCCGGTTCCAGGTGTTGATCGTGAGGATGAGGGCCAGGACGTGGGCCAGTTCCTCCTCGCCGAAGTGGGCTGCGGCTCGGGCGTAGACGTCGTCGGGGACGCCGCCGTCGGCGACCAGGGTCACCGCTTCCGTGAGGGCGAGGGCTGCCTGCTCCTTCTCGGTGAAGAAGTGACGGGCCTCGCGCCACACGGCGACCATGTGCAGCCGGTCCTCGCTCTCGCCGGCCTTGCGCGCGTCGTTCGTGTGCATGTGGAGGCAGTACGCGCAGTGGTTGAGGTGCGAGGCGCGGATCTGGATCAGCTCGACGAGGGCGGGGTCGAGGCCCCCGCGGGCGGCGGCGTCGAAGCCGACGAGGGCACGGAAGACCTTCGGGGCGGACTTCGCGAAGTCCAGGCGGGACCGCCGGGCCTGCGCCTGGGCGTTCGCGGCAGCGGAGTCGACGGTCGTGGCGTCAGCCGTCGTGTTGCCCGTGGCCGTGGCGTCAGCCGTCGTTTTGCCAGCCGTCGTGCTGTCAGTGGTCGTGATGCCAGTGGTCGTGGTGTCGATCGTGTTCGTCGTCATGTGCATCAATCTACGAGCCGGATAGACCCGCTGTAGGGTGCACTTCCATGGACGAATCGTGGGTCAATTCCGCGGAGCGCATCGGTGCCGACCTGCATCTGGAGCTGTCCGGCCCGGGCGGGCGACGGGCGGCGCTGCTCCGGGCGTTGCGCGAGGCCGTGCGCAGCGGTCGGCTCACTCCAGGAACCCGGTTGCCGCCGTACCGCTCGCTCGCCGCCGACCTCGGTGTCGCCCGCAACACGGTGGCTGACGCGTACGCGGAACTCGTCGCGGAGGGATGGCTCACCGCACGGCAGGGCTCGGGCACCCGGGTCGCCGAGCGTGTCGAACCGCTGCGACACGCCGCGCGGGTGCCCCGGAAGGCACCTCCACGCGCGCGTGGTCCACGGCACGACCTGCGGCAGGGCACCCCCGACGCGTCGTCGTTCCCGCGCGCGGCCTGGCTTGCCTCCTACCGGCGGGCCCTCCAGCAGGCACCCAGCGAGGTGTTCGGGCCGGGTGATCCCGCCGGCCGCGTCGAGCTGCGGGAGGCGCTCACCGAATACCTGGCACGCGCGCGTGGCGTACGCACCGAACCGGGCCGCATCGTGATCTGCTCCGGCTTCGCGCACGCGCTGCGGCTGCTGTCCGGCCAAGGCAAGGGCGAGGGCAAGGGCGGAGGCGGGGTACTGCGCGGTCCGCTGGCCGTGGAGGCGTACGGGCTCGCATTCCACCGGGGGCTTCTCGACGCCGCCGGGATGCGGACCGTACCGCTGCCCCTGGACGAGCACGGCGCCCAGGTCGAACGGCTGGGCCGCGAGCGGGCTGTACTGCTCACGCCAGCGCACCAGTTCCCGACCGGCGGTCCGCTGGATCCCGCCCGCCGGGCCGCGGTCGTCGACTGGGCACGCGCGCGTGGAGGCGTGATCGTCGAGGACGACTACGACGGGGAGTTCCGTTACGACCGCAAGCCGGTCGGCGCCGTCCAGGGGCTCGACCCCGAGCGCGTGATCTTCGTCGGTTCGGTCAGCAAGAGCCTGTCCCCGGCGCTTCGGCTCGGGTGGATGGTCCTTCCGGAGCGGTACGTCGACGGCGTCCTCGCGGCCAAGGGCGAGCGGGAGGCGTGGGTGAGCGTCCTGGACCAGCTGAGCCTCGCCGACTTCCTCTCCAACGGGTCGTACGACCGTCATGTGCGGCGGATGCGGCAGCGGTACCGGAGCCGCCGGGACCGGCTCGCCGCGGCGCTCGCCACGCACGCGCCGCACGTCGAGGTCACCGGTGTCGCGGCCGGGCTGCACGCTGTGCTGCGGCTGCCGCCCGGCACCGAGCGCTCCACGGTCAAGGCTGCCGCCTGGCAGGGCGTCGCCCTGGACGGCCTCGCCGAGTTCCGGCACCCGGACACCGACATGGCGGCCCGCGACGGCCTGGTCGTGGGGTATGCGACACCCTCGGAGCACGCGTACGGGGCGGCGCTGGAGGCGCTGTGCGGGGTGCTGCCGCCGGGTGAGTAAGCCTGGGCGCCGTCGCACCGCTGCACTGATTTCCCCGGCTGTTTCCCTCCCGGGCTGTTGCCCCCGGCTGTTTCCCTCCCGGGCTGTTGCCCCCGGCTGTTTCCCTCCCGGGCTGTTGCCCCCGGCTGTTTCCCTCCCGGCTAATTCCCTCCCATCTATCCGAAAAGTGGCTTACGGGCTACAAGGATCAGAGGTGCGGTGGGATCATCGAAACAGGAGGCGTGTTGCCGCGATGTCCGGATCCGATCTGCGGCGGCCCGTCCCATCCTTCGTTCCGCCGTCAGGTGCAGGGCCACCCCAGCGCGTCCCCCCTGTTGGCGGTCGGTCCTGGAGGGCGCTCATGACGACGCTCGACGAACGTCACGGAGAAGGTGCGCGAGACCGGGAAGGGGCCCGGGGTCCGGGCGTGCCAGGCCCGTTCGAGGCCGACGTCCCGGCCGACGCTCCGGCCGCCGTCCCGCTGGACCGGCCCGGCGCCGCACTCCCGTGGCTCGCGGGGTCCAAGGCCGCCAACCTCGCCCGCGCGGCCCGCGCCGGGCTGCCGGTGCTCCCCGGCTTCGTGATCCCGCCCGGCAGGGGCAGCGACACCGTCGCCCTGCGGCGCGCCTGGCTCGACCTCTCCGACGGCGGCGCCCGCCCGCTCGTCGTGCGCTCCTCGTCGCCTCAGGAGGACACGCAGGAGTCGTCTCTCGCGGGCCGGTTCACCTCCGTGCTCGACGTGCGCGGCTGGCCGGACTTCCGTACGGCCGTACAGACCGTGCTCGACTCGGCGCACCGGCCCGACGAATCCACGGCGCCCATGGCGGTGCTCGTGCAGACGATGCTTCCGGCCCGGGTCGGCGGGGTGATGTTCGGCGCCGACCCGGTCGAGGGGCGGGCCGACCGGCTGCTGGTGAGTGCGGTGTGGGGCGGCCCGGACAGCCTGGTCAGCGGCGAGCAGAGCGGATCCCACTACTGGCTGAGCACGCGCGGCCGGCTCCTGCGGACGGAACGACCGGAGACCGACACCCCACTCCCCCGCACCGACCTCGCCGGTTCCTACCAGTCGCGCGCCCGCCCTCTCCGGCGGGAGACGGAAGCGCCGCTCGCCCGCTCCGAACTGTTCCGGCTGGCGCGGCTCGCGCGGCGGGCCCGGCGGATCTTCGGCGGGCCGCAGGACATCGAGTTCGGGTTCGACGAGGACGGGCGGCTGTGGCTGTTCCAGAGCCGGCCGATCACGGCGATGGCGGCGCGGCCCGCGCGCCGGGCGCGGCTGCTCGGGCCCGGCCCGGTCGCGGAGACACTGCCGGAGCAGCTCCAGCCGCTGGAGGAGGACCTGTGGGTGGCGCCGATGGCCCGTGGGCTCGCCACCGCGCTCGACCTCGGAGGCAGCGCGCCGCGCCGGCTGCTGCGGACGGTGCCGGCGGTCACGACGGTAGGCGGGCGGGCCGCCGCCGACCTGCGCCTCGTCGGCGCCGCCGAGCCACCGCACCCATGGCTCGCGCTGCTCAATCCCGCCCCGGGTGCGCGCAGGCTCGGCGCGGCATGGCGGGTGGGCCGGCTCACCGCGGCGCTGCCTGGCCTCGCGACGGACCTCGCGGCGGACGTCGACCGCCGGCTGGCGGAGATCCCGTCGCCGACCGCCCTCACCGATCCCGACCTCGTGACAGAGCTCCGCTGGGCCCGCATGGTCCTGGTCTCCCTGCACGCTCAGGAGGCGCTTGCGGGCGCCCTGCTGAGCGAGCCGACGAGGAGCCGTACGGCGGCGGGCACGGCGCTGGCCGCCCTGGCAGACCTCCGCGCCCTGGGCGTACCCGAGGACCGGTTGGTCGCCGCGGACCCCGTGATCCTGGCCCTCATCGCGCCGAGCCTGCGGGGCCGGCAGCGGCTGCCGGTCGTACCGAGCCGGGAGGGCGTCACACCTGGTCGACGGCAGCCGGCCGCACCGTCCGCCGCCCAGAGGACCGCTGTCCGCACCCCGGGCGCCGACTCGGCCGAAGAACCCGACCTCGCCGTCACCGAACGTCTTGCCCCGCCTCGCCCGCTTTTCACAGCGCCCACCTTCGCTCCAGCCACAACACCGGCCACGACGACCACCTTCGCGACGCTGGCACCAACGGCCACAACTACCACCTCCGCTCCAGCCACACGAGCGGCCACAACAACCACCGCGGCGACCGCCGCCCTGCCGCCCCGCGAAGCCCTCCGTCTCCGTATCCGATGGGTGCAGGAGCTTCAGGTCCGGCTCGTACGGGAGGGGGCTCGGAGGGCGGGGCTGGGCGTGGATCGCGTCGGCCTACTGCGCTGGCGGGAGCTGGTCGTCGTACTCGAAGGAGGCGCCCTGCCGGGCGATCTCCACGCGCGCGTGCCGCGGTCCGCGTCGCCCCCGCTGCCGGACGTTTTCCGGCTCGCGGAGGGCTCGGTCGTCGTCGCCGTGCGCGACGGCGGTCGCGGTGACGGTGTGCGGGGTGTGTCCGGCGGGCGCGCGGTCGGGACGGTGTGGGACGGGACGGGGACCCGGCCGTCGGACGCGGTGCTCGTCGTGCGCACGCTGGACCCCGCGCTCGCTCCGCTGCTGCCCGGCCTGACCGGCCTGGTCGCCCAGACCGGCAGCCCGTTGTCCCATCTCGCGGTGCTGGCACGGGAGTTCGGGCTCCCCACGGTCGTCGGTGCCACCGACGCCGTACGCCGCTACCCGCCCGGTTCCCGCCTCACCGTCGACGGCACCACCGGTGGCCTAGGGCTGGGGGACGCGCCATGAGGAGGGTCGCCTACGTCTTCGGAAGCCTCGCCGCCGCCGGCGCGGGGACGTATCTCGTCGTCTACCTGTACCGGTGGCAGTGGCAGCGGGCCCTTCTGTGCGGGGTGCTGCTGGTGGTCGTCGAGGTGCTGCTGCTCGGCCTCGTGCTGCTGGGGCGGCTCGCGCGGATCGAGGAGCGGGTGCGCGACTCCGACCGGCGGCAGCGGGAGCTGGCCGCCCGGCAGGAGGACGTGCTGGCCCGGCTGCGTCCCGCGCCCGAGCCGGAGCCGGAGCTCACCGGCGGCGGACGGTTCCGTTGGCTCGAGGACCCCGCGGAACGCACGTACGTCTTCGTGCCGGTCCTCATGGTCACCGGCGTGCTGCTGTCCGGCGTGGCCTGGGTGGTGCAGCGCGTCGCGACGGCGACGGCCGGTCCCGCCGAGCGGCGGCTGGCCGGACGACTGGCGGTGCTCGCCGCACCCGATCCGGCCGCCCATGGCGACCTGGAGGACCTGGAGGACCTGCCGCAGCCCGTCCCCCGTTCCATAGGCCGCACCGCGCGCGTGTCCACCGTCGGTGTCCTGGTCGCCGCCCTGGTCGTCGCGCTCGTCGCGGGCCTCGCCGATCTCACCCAGACCCGGGACGAGGACGCGAACGACAGCGCGGCGACCTCCCTGGTCGTCCGGGTCGACATGCGGGGCACGGACATGACCGACGAGCGGCGGTCTCTCGCCGCACAGCAGGTCTGGCAGCGCTGCCGGGACTCCACGTCCGTGCCACTGCGGCACGCGGCGCTCGGTGACCTGGGAGACGGCCTGTTCGCCGGGGTCGTCCGGCCCGCCCTCACCGACCACGACCGGCTGCGGCTGCGCGGCTGCCTGGAGGACGCGACCCTCGAACGCGCCCATCTCACGGTGGTCGGCATCGGCGACGCGGACAAGGACGACTACTGAACCCTCCGCTCCCCGTCGACGGAGGCCCGCTGACCAGCCCGCGCCCGCCTGGAAGATCCCTCGCCCATCCGCGGCTCGCGGAAGACCACTCACCCGCCTCCGCCTCATGCAAGACCCCCCGCCCACCCCCACCTCGCGAAAGACCACTCACCCGCCCCCGGCTCGTGGAAGACCCCTCGCCCACCCGCGACTCGCGGAAGACCACTCACCCACCCCCCACCTCGCGAAAGACCCCTCGCCCACCCGCCGCGACTCGTGGAAGCCACCGACCCGCCCGCGACCGCATGGAGACCCCCTCACCGGCCCACGGCCTGGAGGAAGACCCCGAAACCCCCAGATCCCGCCCCGCGATCACATAGCCGTACGTACACGGACAAGACCGCCATAGGCTATCCGGGTTAGCATCGACATACACCCCGTCCCCCAGCCCCCGGGTCATCCATGGCTGTCCTCAGCTCAACCCTGCCCTCGCCTGCCTACATCGCCCGCCCGTTCCCCTTGCGTGCACTTCGGATGCTCCTCGTCGTGCTGGTCGGCTACCTCGCTCTGTGGGCCACGGGCGCCCTGGGCATCCTGGCCGTGTCGTACTGGGCGCGCGAGGAGACCCCGGCTCCGGCCGGGACTCGTACGGTGCAGGGTGTACACCACTTCCAGCCGGTCGACGCCGAGGGACGGCTGTGGCGCGGCGCCGCCCCCTCCCCGGCCGGTTACCGGACGCTGGCGAACCTGGGGATCACCACAGTCGTCGACCTGCGCGCCGAGGACCTGAGCGCGGCACAGCTCGCCGGACCCCGCGAGGCGGGGATGAAGGTCGTACACCTGCCCATTCGCGACGGGCAGACGCCGAAGCCCGATCAGGTGCGGCACTTCCTCGACGTGGTCACCAAGGCGTCCGGGCCGGTGTTCGTGCACTGCGGCGCCGGAGTCGGCCGTACGGGCGCGGTGTCCGCGGCGTATCTCGTGCAGACCGGGGAGCAGTCGTCCGCGGCGGCGGTCCGGCGCAATCTCGCGGTCGGACCGCCGTCGATCGAGCAGATCTACTACGGGCTGAACCTCAGCCCCAGCAAGGCGGAGCAGCCGCCGCTTCCGGTGGTCATGGTGAGCCGTCTCGTGGACGCGCCCCGGCGGATCTGGTCCTCGCTGTAGGGCCTGCGGTCGCCGTAGGACTGCATCGCAAGTGCTCGCACCGCGATGCAGTGGCTGTCGTAAGGGCTGCGACCACCGTACGGGCGGCGACCGCCGCCAGGCCTGCCGTCAGGCCTTGCGCCCCACCGCCCCGTACCCGGGAATGACTCCGTCGTCCTGCCCCGGCACCGGCTCCCCCAGCTCGGGATGCCAGTGCTGCGGCACCTCGACGCCCGGCTCGACGAGTTCCAGGCCGTCGAAGAAGCGGCCGAACTCCTCACGGGAGCGCAGCGCCAGCGTGACGCCGGCGGCCTTGAGCTTCTCAGTGGCCGCCTTCGACTCCTCGGGCGTGAAGTCGGCGGTCGCGTGGCTGGCCACCAGGTAGCTGCCGGAGGGCAGTTCGGACAGCAGCCGGCCGACCAGCTCGTGCGCGCCGTCCTCGTCGGAGACGAAGTGCAGCAGCGCGATGAGCGAGAGGGCGACGGGCCGGCCGAAGTCCAGGATCTTCCCCGCGCCTTCGAGGATGGCGTCGGGATCCCGCACGTCGGCCTGGAGGTACTCGGTCACTCCCTCGTCCGTGCCGCGCAGCAGGGCCTCCGCGTGGGCGAGGACGATCGGGTCGTTGTCGCAGTAGACGACGCGTGCGCCGGGCACGACGCCCTGGGCGATCTGGTGGAGGTTCGGCTTGGTGGGGATGCCGGTGCCGATGTCCAGGAACTGGCGTACGCCGTGCTCGGCGAGCCAGCGCGTGGACCGGTGCATGAACGCCCGGTTGACACGTGCCATCACCGGCACCCGGGGGTCGAGCGTGAGCATCTGCCGGCCCATGGCCTCGTCGACGGGATAGTGGTCCTTGGCGCCGAGGTACCAGTCGTACATTCGCGCCGGGTGGGGCTTGCCGGTGTCGATCTCAACCATTAATTCAGTACCCATCAAATATCTATCTGCGTCTACCTGCGCCTATCGGCGTCTATCAATTCAGAACCAGTACAAGGCAGTTGAGCAGTAGTCAGCAGTCAGCCAATCACGTCACGACAGCAGGAAGTCGGCCTCCCCCGCTTTCGCGCCCTCGATGAACGCGGTCATCTCGTCCGTGGTGTAGATCAGCGCCGGACCGTCCGGGTCGGTGGACTGGCGCACGGCGATCCGGCCGTCGGCGAGCTTCATCGCCTCCAGGCAGTTCCCGCCGTTGCCGCCGCTCCACGGCTTGTGCCAGCCTTCGCTCCCCAACTCCCGCGCGGGCATGCCGTTGTAGACGCGGAGGCGCGGCTTGATGCGATCCATTCACAACTCCTTGCGGAGATCCCGGAGGATCTCCTTCGTGCGATGTGCCGTAGCGGCCTGCGCCGCCATGCGGTCCATGACCTCGAGGTGGGTCGCCACCTCCGTGCGCGCGTCCAGGTAGACGGCGCCGGTCAGGTACTCGCTGTAAACCATGTCCGGGAGTTCCGGCACGGCGAATCGGAACAGCACGAAGGGCCCGTACGTGCCGGGGTGCGGCCCGTTGGCGAACGGGGCGACCTGCAGCGTGACGTTGGGCAGCTTCGTGGCGTCGAGCAGTTTGTCGATCTGGGCACGCATCACCTCCGGGCCCCCGACGGGGCGGCGCAGCACGGTCTCGTCCATCACGACCCACAGCCGGGGGGCGTCCTGACGGGTGAGCAGATCCTGGCGTTGCATGCGCAGGGCGACATGGCGCTCGATGTCGTCGGGGCTGGTCTGCCCGATGGCCCCGGACCGCAGGACCCCGCGCGCGTAGTCCTCGGTCTGCAGCAGGCCCGGAACGAAGTGCGGCTCGTACTGGCGGATGAGGGCGGCCGCGCCCTCCAGGCTGACGTGCATCGAGAACCAGCCGGGCAGGACGTCATGGAAACGCTGCCACCACCCGGGCTGGTTGGCCTCCTCGGCCAGCTGGACGAAGCCCTCGGCTTCCAGGTCGGTGACGCCGTAGGCCTTCAGAAGCAGCTGGAGGTACGGGATCTTGAGCCCGACCTCGGCCATCTCCATACGGCGGACCGTGGCGGGGGCGACGCGGAGGATACGGGCGGCCTCCTCACGCTTGAGACCCGCGCGCTCTCGCAGGTCAAGCAGGCGCCGACCGAGGACGACCTGGCCGACCGTCGGCGCGGACCGCGGTTCGCTCACCCTCCACCTCCACAAAGTCCCTGACAGGAAAGCCCCGACAGTACGGCCACCAAGGGATCGGGCCGGTCACAAAAGCATGCTGACAGCCCTACGGCGCCATTCGAAGACCTATTCGAAGATCTGTACGGATCTTCGGGGATCCCAACTGGCGCCGCTCGACGTGCTGTTGCGAGCAGTGTGCCACGGCACTTCACCGCGTCACGCGGCACTCTGCATTTTTCAGAGTGACACTTGCCAAGTGTTCACGGCGGGGCGATAGTGGCAAGCGTGATTCCGTCCCCGCCCTTAGGAACAGACGCCGCTGCGGACCGCCCCACCGGTCTCGGCGCCGCCGTGGGAGTGGGCCCCGACAGGGCCGCTGCCGCGCGCCGGTTCCGTTTCGAGCTGGCCGCACACCCGGGTTCTCCCGCGCAGGCCAGACGGCTGACCAGGGCCCGGCTGACCCACTGGTCGGTCTGCGAGGACACCTGCGACTCGGCGGCCCTGGTCGTCTCCGAGCTGGTCACCAACGCCATCGTCCACACCGCGAGCCGCCGCGTCGTCTGCGAGCTGCACGACGGTGACGACCTGGTGCGCATAGCCGTACGCGACGAGGGCTGCGCGCAGGGTGAGACGCACCCGTCGGCGCAGCGGCCCGAGGAGGAGCAGGGGAGGGGACTGCTCCTCGTCGACGCGCTCTGTCACAGCTGGGGGGCCCACGAGCACGGCCCCGGACCCGGACTGCTGGTCTGGGCGGAGCTGCCGCGCAAGGGCGACACCCCTCGCGACGACGCCGACGTCCCGCGCAACGACCTGGGCTGGGGAGCCCGCCCGAAGCCGGAGCCGTCCGGCGGTTCGGGCGAGGAGGACGCGGCACAGGCGCACCACGGGACGGCCGCCGAAGCGACTGACGGACCTTCGACCCGCCCCGCGTGGGAAGAAGAAGAAACGGCACATCACCGAGCGCGGCCCGACACCGAGGCACGTCCGCACGGGACGTGGGCCACGGGAACACCCCCGACGAAGCGGAGCCGGGATCGGGGGAGGCTGTGACAGCCGGGACCCGTGGCGGTCAGGTTCTTAGCCTGGACACGCTGGTCCGCCTCCGTCGCGCGCTGCCCACCCCGGGAACCCCGCGCGGCCTTTCCCTGCCCGAGGGCATGACGGCCCCGCTGGGCTGTGACGCGGTGGCGGTGCCCGCCCGCCTCGGCCCGCTGCTGAGGTCCCGGCTGCCGCAGATGGGGTGCGTCTACGCCGACGAGACGCACTGGTGGTGGATCGTTCCTGCAGACTCGGACTACGCCCTGGAGTGGCCCGCCCCCGCGCGGTACGCCACCGGAGCGAGGGTCCCCGACGCGCCGGCCGTCCCCGACCTGATCCACAGGCCGGACGGCACGCTTCCGTACACCCCGCCGATACCGCTCTTCCTGGCACTGTGCCGGCTCACGGGCACGACACCCACCTGGTCCCGGCCGGTCAGCGCGTAACCCCGTGGGTGTGCGCCCGCGCGCTCCCGTCTCTTCGGCACACGCCCTGCCCCTCGGGTGTCCGCCCCCGCGATAGTGGCCGTTCGTCCACGATCGCGGGAGGTCGACGGTGGGAAAGAGGCGCGACGAGGGCGGCCCGCACACACCCGAGGTCTCCGAGTCGGAGCAGCTGCTCTTCGGCGGCCCGTTGCGCTACGACATGGGCTGGAACTCGCACGCGGACGCGTTCCTGGAGCTGAACTTCCGGGCCATGATCACCCGCCTGCCGTCCCTGCTGACGGCGAGCTTCCGGCTCGCCTGGCAGGCCGACCGGCGCGCCGCCCGGACCGTACTGGCCGCCGAGGTCGGCCGGGGCCTGACCCAGGCGGTGAGCCTGCTCGCGGTGAACAGCGTGCTGGGCCGGCTGATCGGCGGCGGCGCCCTGGAGGACCGGCTGCGCGGTGCCGTGCCCGCCCTGGTCGTGATGGCCTCGGTGATGCTGGTCGGGGCGCTGCTGCGGGCGGCGTCGACGTACGCCACCGGGCGCCTGGAGCCCAAGGTCGAGCGGGTCGCGACCGAGCGGTACCTGGAGCGGGCGGCGACCGTGGAACTGGCCGCGATCGAGGACCACGCCTTCCACAAGCTGCTGGACACCGCGCAGTACGGCGCCACCTCCGCCCGGCGGATGATCTCGTACGCCACGCGCGTGGTGAACGCGATGATCTCGCTGGTCGCGGCCGCGGGCGTCCTGACCGTGCTGCACCCGGCACTGCTGCCGCTGCTGGTGACGATGACCCTGCCGAGTGCCTGGAGCGCGCTGACGAACGCGCGCCGCCGCTACGAGTCGTTCCACACGTGGGTGCAGCACGCGCGCGCGGGACGGCTGCTCGGGGCCCTGCTGATCGAGCCGGAGGCGGCTCCCGAGATCCGCGTGCACGGCGTGGGCCCGTTCCTGCTCCGCCACTTCCGGGAGATGTCCGAGACGGCGGAGGCGGAACAGGCCCGCCTGGCCCGGCTGGCGGCCCGTACGGGGCTGATCGCGGCGGCCTGGACGGGTCTGGCCACGGCGGCGACGTACGCGACGCTGGGCGGGCTCCTACTGGCCGGCGCGATGGCGCTGTCGGTGGCGGGCACGGCCGTGATCGCCATCCGCACCGGCTCGCAGAGCCTCGCCACCCTGGTCGTGGAGATGAACTCCTTGCACGAGGAGGCGCTGTTCGTCGGCGACCTCCAGCGGCTCTACGTCGAGGCGGCCGAGCGGGCGATCCCGGTGGGCGGCGCCGCCCTGCCGGACGATCCACGGGAGATCCGGTTCGAGAACGTCACCTTCAGCTACCCGGGTGACGCGGCCCGACCCGCACTCGACGACGTGACCCTCACCGTCCCCCTCGGCAAGATCGTCGCGCTGGTCGGTGAGAACGGTTCCGGCAAGACCACGCTGGTGAAGCTACTGGCCGGGCTGTACGCCCCCGACCGGGGCCGGATCCTGTGGGACGACGTGGACGCGGCGGGCGCGGACCGGCATCTGCTCGCGGAGCGCGTCGCGATGGTGGCGCAGGATTTCAAGCGGTGGCCGTTCACAGCCCGCGTCAACGTGGCGGTCGGCCGTTCCTCGGCCCCGCTCACCGACGAACGCGTGGCCGGCGCGGTCGGGGAGGCCGGGGCCGAGGAGGTGCTGGCGGACCTGCCGCGCGGCCTGGACACCCTGCTGGCCCGCAACTTCAGCGGCGGGCACGAGCTGTCCGGCGGTCAGTGGCAGCGGTTGGGGATCGCCCGGGCCGCCTACCGGCAGGGCAGCATCCTGATCGTCGACGAACCGACCGCGGCCCTGGACGCCCGGGCCGAGCTGGAGGTCTTCGAGAAGATCCGCGCCCTGGCCGGTACCGGCCAGACGGTCATCCTCATCACCCACCGGCTGGCGTCCGTGCGCCACGCGGACCTGGTGCACGTGCTGGACCAGGGGCGGCTCGTGGAGTCCGGGACGCCCGACGAACTTCTGGCGACCGGCGGGATCTACGCGGAGTTGTACTCGCTCCAGGCGGAGCAGTTCACGGCGAAGGTGCCCGCCCCGAAGGCGGGCTGACCTCACGCGACGGCGTCGGCCGCCGCCTCCCCACTCCGCACGATCACCAGGAAGGTGTCCGTCGCCAGGTCCATCACGACCTCGGCGGGCATGCCTTCAAGTCGTCGCGCTTGCGCGAACTCCTCCGCCGGCCACGAGCCTCGCGGCCCACCTGCGGGAAAGCGTTCGAGCACGGTTCGCCCGTTCACCACCCTGCACCTCCAGAAAGCGTCGTGCTTGTGAGGAGTTAACGCTCTCCGGAGGCCGAAAGCCTCGGTCGGTTGCGGGACTGAGACGTAGTTGACACGGATTCAGCGCGCAGCGTGAGGACTCGGTTACCTACCGGTCACTTTCGTTACCGTTCGTGTCATTCATCGTACTCATCGTGATACCGAATGCGCTCCCTGCCGGCCGGCGCCCCGAGGGCCGACGCGCGCCCCTTGGGCTCCTCCCACTCCTCCTGTCGTCCCAGCGCGGTGAGATCCAGCAGGCTGGTGGTGGAGCCCAGCCCGTCGAGACCGCGTTCGTACGTCGAGTACGTGTGGAAGAGCCGGTCCCGGTCCCGCAGGAAGCAGCTGACGCCCGGCCGCTCGACGAGCTTCCCCTCGTACGGAAGGGTCGCCGCGAAGTCGAGGTTGAAGTCGCTCGCGTACGACGAGTACCAGGGCACCGTCCAGCCCATCCGCGCCTTGAACGGCAGGATCTTCGGGTAGGGCGCTCTCGACACGGCGACGAACGTCGTACCGCGTGCCTTCAGGTGCGCGAGATGCCCGATTTGATCCAGGAATCCCGAGCAGCTTAGGCAGCCGGCGTCCCACTCGGGCGCGAACATGAAGTGGTGGACGACGAGTTGGTCGCGCCCCTCGAAGAGGTCGAGCAGCGTGGCCTTGCCGTCGCCGCCCTCGAAGACGTACTCCGTGTCGATCTCGACCATCGGCAGCCGGCGCCGCTCGGCGCACAGCGCGTCCCGCGCGCGCGTGGCGGCCTTCTCCCTCAGCAGTAACTCCGCACGCGCCGCGCGCCACTCGGCACGCGAGACGATCTCCGGCAGCGACATGGCTCCTCCTGTGCGACGGTCCGTTCCGAGTGGTGACCGACGGGCGGGACGGTACTCATCGCCGCTTCGGACATTTTTCTTCCGGGCCCGCCCCGATGCCGGGCACCGCTCAGATGCCGGGTCCGCCCACCGGGCCCGCCCAGATGTCGGCCTCTCGGGTGTCGGGCCCTCTCCGGTGTCGGGCCCTCTCAGGTGTCGGGCCCTCTCAGGTGTCGTAGTCCTGGATCCGCTTGCCGTGACTCCGGTCGACCAGTGCGGGCAGCCGCTCCCCCAGCTGCGCCACGACCGCGGGGACGTCGATCGTCAGCAGTTCGCGGTCGCGCATGAGGATCCGCCCGTCGACGATCGTCGTCCGGACGTCGCAGGATCGGGCGCTGTGCACGAGGGTCGCGGCGAGGTCGTGCACCGGCTGGGTGTGCGGGCCGGTGAGGTCGACCAGGACGATGTCGGCCCGCCGCCCGGGAGCGATGCTGCCGACGGCCTCGCCGAGACCGACCGCCCGGGCGCTCTGCAGCGTGGCGTGGTGCAGTGCCTGCCGGGAGGTCAGCCAGCGCGGGTCGCCCGTCGTGGACTTCTGGATCAGGGCGGTGAGGGCCATCGACTCCCACACGTCGAGGGAGTTGTTGGAGGCGGCGCCGTCGGTGGCGAGTCCGACGGGGATGCCGATGTCGTGCAGGGCGCGCACCGGTGTGGTGGTGGGCCACGCGAACTTGAGGTATCCGCGGGGTGCGGTGGCCACGGCCGTACGGCCCGCGGCGCCTTGCAGGACGGGCAGGTCACGCTCGACGATGCCGCTGCCGTGCGCGAGCAGGACGTCGGTGTCGAGGATCCCGGTGCGCTTGAGGACCTCGATCGGGGTCACACCGTGCCGGGCGAGGCTGGTGTCGGTCTGGTCGCGGTTCTCGGCGGCGTGGATGTGCACGGGGAGGCCGTGCTCGCGGGCGAGGTCCGCGGTGGCGGCGAGGTCGGCGTCGTCCACGGTGTAGGGGGCGTGCGGGGCGAGGGCGGTGGTGATGCGGCCGCCGGCGCCGCCACGGTGCCGTAGGGCGAACTCCAGGGACTTCTCCCGGCCTCGGGGTCCCTGGGAGGAGAAGTACGCCTCGCCGAGAAGTGCCCGCATCCCGCACCGGGCGACGACCGAGGCGACCGCGTCCATGCTGAAGTAGTGGTCCGCGAAGCAGGTGACCCCGCCGCGGATCATCTCGGCGCAGGCGAGCTGCGCCCCCAACTCGACGTCCCGCTCGGTGAGGTTGGACTCCACCGGCCAGACGACGTCGTTGAACCACTCCTCGGTCGGCAGATCCTCCGCGAGCCCGCGCAGCGCGACCATCGGGGCATGGGTGTGGCAGTTGACCAGCCCCGGCAGGGCGACCTGGCCGCGCGCGTCGAGGCGCTCGGCTGCGGGCCGGTCCGCGACCGCGGCGGCACTCGTCACGGACTCCACGACGCCGTCCCGTACGACGATCGCGGCGTCCTCCGCGAACCCGATCCGCTCCTCCTCGTCGTGCACGAGGACGGTGCAGCCGGTGACGATGAGAGCGGCGGGTCCGCCACGGGCGGTGCGCTCGGCCGGTGAGTCACTCATCTCGCCAACGTACGACCCCGTGGTCGCCCCGCGTGAGCGGATCCGCGCATCCGGTCGCCGCTCCTCCGTCCCGGGGCGACGAGCCCCCGCCCGCCTATACGGCGAGGGGAATGTCCGGCGACCGCAGCCCCACCCGTTCCCGGTGACCGGCGAGTTCGTCGAGCAGGGCGACCAGGCGTTCGGCCTGCTCGGGCGTGAGGCGCCCGGTGTCGTCGAGGTGCACGGCGCAGGCGGTGGTCGTGTCGACGAGCTGTTCGAGGGTGTCGGCGACTTCGTCCGCGCCCTCGGCGTGCCGCGCGAGCGCGGGAAGTTCGGCGCCGGCGAGGGAGACGGCGGTCCGGGCGGCGGCGAGCGTGCGGTAGGCCTCGCGGCGGAGGGTCCAGCGCAGGGCACGCGCGTCGGAGTCGGTGCGGGCGGTGCCGGCGCGGGCCGTCCCCGTGCGGGCCGTGGGACTGCCCCCACTGCCCCCCAGGTGCGCGTCCGACTCGCGCAGGACGTGCGCGAGGTACGCGTGCGCCGCGTTCACCGCCACGCCAAGCCGCGCACGCACGCCACCCGCGCGCTGCCCCGGCATCGGCAGGTGCCCCACGATCAGCACGATCGCGCAGGCAAGCAGGGTCTCGCCGATCCGTCCGGCGGACGCCTGGGGCTCGCCGCCCACCATCACGAGCGACAGGACGAGCACGGTGACGACGGCGGTCTGCGCCGCGAAGTGCCGTGTGGCGACGGGAATCAGGGCGCCGCTGACGGCGACCAGCGCGACGAGCCCTTCCGGCCGGGGCAGCACCGCGGCGAACCCGGCGAAGACGAGGGCCCCCAGTACGGTCCCGGCCGCACGGCACAGCACGCGGGAGGCGAGCGGCCCGAGGTCGGGCTTGACGAGGAACACGGCGGTGGCGGGCAGCCAGTACCAGTGCGTGTGCTCCCCGTACCAGCGTGCGTGGTGCAGCGCCTGTGCCGCGCCCACGCTGGCCCCGAAGCAGAGGGCGACCCGCAGCCCGTACTCCCGGCCCCCGGCCCCGAAGGCGGTGCGCAGGACGTCCCCCACCCCACGCCGACGCGTGTGGAGGTCACTCCCCTTGCCCCGGTCGAAGGCCTCGGCGGCGTGCAGAAGGGCGTCGTCGAGGGCACGCAGTCCCGGCCCGGAACGGGAGGGCGCGGGCAGCGGCCCGGTGTGCGTGTTGTCCCGTACGGCGGCGGCGAGGCGCCGGGGCCCTTCCGAGGCCCGCCCGGACACCGCGTCCCCGGCCCAGGCCAGCGCGGTCGCGGCCTCGGCGAGCGGCAGCGCGGCGGCGTACTGCGCGTGC